>NZ_JAQCZB010000008.1:44079-44352 GCF_027682785.1 Coprococcus sp. AF51-11b1
ACTTTAAAACAAAAAAATAAGAGAAACGCTGTAAATTCAACGTTTCTCCCATTTTTAACTAATGCCGCAGACCGGAATCGAACCGGTACGGGTATCACTACCCACGGGATTTTAAGTCCCGGGCGTCTGCCAGTTCCGCCACTGCGGCAAGAGATGCTCAAACGGTTTCTGCGAAAAGCATACGTGCTCTGCACTGTCTTTTCAACCTCGCATCAATGGGCGGAGGTGGATTCGAACCACCGAAGCAAATTGCAGCAGATTTACAGTCTGTCC
>NZ_JAQCZB010000008.1:44362-44899 GCF_027682785.1 Coprococcus sp. AF51-11b1
TGTTTGTCGCATACAAACTTGAAGTTATCTTTTTCCTAATGGCAATGCTATTAAATTTCCCAATAATGCAATAACAGCATATCCAACTACATAAACCCATGCACTTGAGTTATAAAATATAAATATAGATGGCGCAAACATTATTGCTACAATCAAAATATACCAGAAGTTAAAACCATTCCTAATCCCATAAAAAACAGAGGTTATTAAACATATTAGAGGAATAATTACTAACATAACAATCATTGCACTTCCTGTGTTTTTTATAAACCAAGGAACGATATAAAAATCTATCAGCAACAGTAGGTAGAAAACCATGTTCTTTTTTAATTTATCCATCATATCATCATCCTTTCAAATCCCGATTTGTCTGTTTCACATTATACACAGTATAATTCCATTTCACAAAATGTTCAATCAAAAAAAGTATGCAAGATTTTTATATTTTCTTGGCATACCTCTTATTGCAGTATTTCCTTGTTCGTATTTTCGCAAACTAACGTTCCGCAAGGATGCCCAGTGCGACGGTTCCTAACA
>NZ_JAQCZB010000008.1:44909-172465 GCF_027682785.1 Coprococcus sp. AF51-11b1
TTTGTCTCTCGACAATATCTATTTATATCATAAATAAAAGAAAAGCGCAAGGGAATTTATCCAATTCTCCTGCACTTTTTCCAAATTTTTATACCCAGAATGACCACGCTGCATTCATCTGATTTATAATTGTATTCAGATCCCATTTCTTACGGCTGTTGATCTTACTGTTCGGATCATTGATCAGTACCTTGCCCTCCTCTGTCAGCCCGGAAAGGACGATAAAATGTCCCTGGTTTGTAAAATCACCCGGTCCCATACTGCAGATGATCGGATGTCCTGCCGAAAGCTCGGATTTGAGAGTGTCTTCTGACCAGTTTGTAAGCTGTGCAGAGTTTATTCCAAGTTCTGAAGCTCCTGCAGTCATAAGCGTCCAGTCTGTTCCGACTTCATCTACATAATATCCCATATTGACACTCATATCTGCCACATACTTCGGTGTAAATGAAGTATTGCCTGTAAGTCCTGTCGCCACCATGGAAAGGCTGGTCGGTCCGCATCCACCCATTCCGATATTCTCGGAACCATAAGATGCATATCCCCATACTTCGCTCCACTGGAAATATACCGGAATATGGTTCTGGATTCTGTAATCTTTCAAATCTACCGCCTGAAGTCCCTGCGCACTGAGTTCTTCCTCTGATCGTGCTGACTGTTCCGGATAATCAATCACCCACTGCAGTGCTTCCTGATGATCAAACAGCCATGTCAGCAGATCATCGGAATACTTTTCTCTGTTCAGAATGATTTCCTTCGTCTCCGGGTTTTTCTTATATAATTCGCCCAGCTGGTCTTTATACTGGTCAGAATCCAGCACCTCCTGGACTTTCTCAGCTTCTATCTCTTCTGGTGTCTTTGTTTCTGTCTCTGTCTTTGTCTTGGCAGAGGATGTCTTTTTTGCAGATTTCTTTGCATTTCCACTTCCACAAAGCATCAGGATCACAGCCAACACGATAATTCCTGCTGCTGCAAGAATGCCTGCTTTATATAGCTTTCTTTTCATCCTTTGTACTTCCCGCTTGCGCCTCGCTATTTTTTTCTGGCGCTGCTCCGCTCTTTTCCTGTCTTCTCTCATCATATGTCTATGGTTCTTCCTTCCTTAAACGACATCTCGTTAATGTTTGTTCCTTTTTACGCATATTTCAGCCTTACTTTAACATATTTCTTCATGAGAAAACAGTCTTTTCCGACAAGTTTAGAATTTTTTAAGTTTAAAGCTCTGTATAATTACTCTCCAGAGTTACCTCTGTTTTCTGATCTCCGATACAGATCGTATAAGATTTTCCGGAAAATCTGTGAAAAAAAATGAAACAAAAAAGCCAGGCATTTGCTGCAAGTTCTGACAGCAAATGCCTGGTTTTGATATGCGCCCCGCAGGGGCGCCCGCGATTTTATTTTTATTTTGCACAGAGGTCCTTCACTACTTCCCCTGCGATAATCAGTCCGACTACAGATGGCACAAATGCCACACTTCCCGGAATATCTCTTCTCTCCGTACATTTATGCTCTGCTCCTGGCGGACAGATACAATGGTTTCTGCAGCTGAT
Source organism: Coprococcus sp. AF51-11b1 (assembly GCF_027682785.1). NCBI lineage: Bacteria > Bacillati > Bacillota > Clostridia > Lachnospirales > Lachnospiraceae > Coprococcus > Coprococcus sp. AF51-11b1. The sequence goes on from NZ_JAQCZB010000008.1 coordinate 46,457, forward strand.
TGCCATGTCCTCGATTGGTCTGGTCGGTTTCTCTTCTGAATAAACAACTTTCAACTTCTTAACATGACGCTTCTTTAACTCCCGGCGCATAACTTTTGCAAGCGGACACATCTGTGTCTTATAGATATCCGCCACTTTAAATGCACTTGCATCCAGCTTGTTTCCGGCTCCCATACTGCTGATGATCGGCACATTCATTGCCTGCGATTTCATGACAAGCTCAATCTTTGCAGTCACCGTATCAACTGCATCAACTACATAATCATACTCATCAAACGGAAATTCATCTGCATTTTCCGGAAGGAAGAAGCATTTGTGGATCCGCACATTCACGTCCGGATTGATCTCCAGCATTCTCTCCTTCATAACATCTACTTTGTATTTCCCTACCGTCTTTCTGGTTGCAATGATCTGACGGTTTAAGTTGGTCAGACATACCTTGTCATCATCGATCAGGTCAAATGCCCCGACTCCGCTTCGTACCAGTGCCTCACATACATAACCGCCGACTCCGCCGATTCCAAATACGGCAACTCTTGAATTCTTCAGTTTATCCATCGCCTCTTTGCCAAGAAGCAGTTCTGTTCTCGAAAATTGTGTAAGCATCTTCTTCTCCTTCTTCTCTCATAAAATACCTGTAAACTCTTAACCAATCCACTTCTTGTTTCATTGGCTTATTTTCAATCTTTAAGTTCCACAATCATTTCTCTTTTGTAAATATCTGTCATATCCAAAATATTTTCGTCAAAATTCGGATTTGTTGAGCACACCGCAATCCTTGCTCCATCTGTCTGATATTCTTTTAAATAATAAGTTTCCCGGATCTCTTCCGGCTGCCTTAAAAAAAACGGATCTCCCTGCTTCGGAATCTGGATCTCGCTGGTATTCAATCCCATCACAAGACCTTTGCGCGTCGCTTTTAAAAAGCTTTCTTTTAAAACCCAGTAGCGGTAAAACATTTCCGTCCGCTCTGCTTCATCTGCATTCCGGATTCTCTCATATTCAGAAGAACAAAAATATTTTTCTGCCAGCCTTTCATGATATTTCCGCATGCATTCGATGTCGCAGCCTACCCTCTCTCCGGATACGCCTGCGCTGCACAGAACATATTTCCCAGAATGTGATAAATTAAAGGACTGCCCTGCATCTTGCGGTATCTTGTGTCTCTCCTGTATCTTCATCCAAAGATACCATGCACCCACGCTTTGAGCCTGATCCTCCCTGTGCTTCAGCCGGTCTGCTTTTTCCTGTCGGAACGCCGGAACTTTTTCATAAATTTTTTGATAATTTTTCTCATTAAGCAGATCAGATATATCTGCCAGGAAAGTTTTTACCTTTTCCATTTCCCGGATTCCCCTTTTCTTTGCCGGCTTTTACGCATCTATCCGCATTTTTCACTATATAACACCTGTAAAAAATATGCAAGGAATATCCTACTGATTTTATTGGATATTCCTTTCCGGTTTTTTATCCCTTGTTAATCTTATATAGACTATGGTATAATGAATAAATCTACAGGCAAAATTAAGTTACTATAATATTTTTAATATGTATCAATTCAGAAAGGATGTGCAATTTATGTGTGGATTTGCAGGCTATTATGGCGCCGGCGATTTTAATAGAGAAGAAGTCATCGACCAGATGGGTGAACGCATTGCCCACCGCGGACCTGACAGCAAGGGAAGCTTTGTTGATGACTATGTAGCCCTTGGCTTCCGCCGTCTGAGTATCATCGACCTTGAAGGCGGATCTCAGCCGATTCACAGTGCAGATGGCAAACATGTCATTATTTTCAACGGAGAAATTTACAACTATCAGGAAATCCGTAAAGAACTGATTGAGAAACACGGATGTCAGTTCCAGACAAACTCCGATACAGAAGTTATTCTTCAGGGATACAAAACCTATGGCGAAAAAATTGCTTCTATGCTCCGCGGAATGTTCGCATTTGTAATTTACGATAAAGAAACTCACAACTTATTCGGAGCAAGAGACTACTTCGGAATCAAACCATTCTACTATGCACAGATGAATGGAAGCCTTTTATTTGGTTCTGAGATCAAGTCCTTCCTGGCTCACCCACATTTCCATAAAGAGGTCAACAAAGATGCCCTCAAGATGTACCTGATTTTCCAGTACACCCCACTTCTTGAAACCATGTTCAAAGGTGTATTCAAACTGGAACCGGGAACATACTTCACTTATGATGGAAAAGAACTTAAGAAAACAAAATACTTCGATCCGACTTATGCAAAGAAAGACCGCAGCTTTGACGAGACAGTAAAACTCATCGGTGAGACAATTCAGGATTCTGTTGATTACCATCAGATTGCTGATGTAGAAGTAGGATCTTTCCTTTCAGGTGGTGTTGATTCAAGCTACATCGCATCTACTGTAAAACCGATGAAGACCTATTCCGTAGGATTTGAAGTCGGCGGATTCGATGAGACAACCTTCTCCAAGGATCTGTGCGATATCCTTCATATGAGCAATGCAAAGAAAGAAATCTCTTCTGACGAATTTTTCGATGCTCTGCCGGAGGTTCAGTATCATTCCGATGAACCACATGCCAACCTTTCCGCTGTACCGCTGTATTATCTGTCACAGCTCGCAGCCAAAGATGTAAAAGTAGTCTTAAGTGGAGAAGGCGCAGATGAGATGTTCGGTGGATACGAGACATATATCCCAAGCAAATCCGGTGATATGTACCGCAAGATCGTACCGGCATCTATCCGTAAAAAACTCGGAGACTGGGCAAAACACCAGCCAGACAAGAGAGGACTTAACTTCCTCAAGAGAAATGCAACTTCCGTAGAAGATTCCTACATCGGCCAGGCATTCATCATGGACAACGAAGAAGCAGATGAAGTACTCTCTCCTGCATATAAGAGCAAGATGCGCTACCAGGACGTAACCAAACCGTACTTCGACCAGGTAAAAGATCAGGACGACCTTCATAAAAAGCTCTTTCTCGATATGCATCTGTGGCTGCCACACGACATCCTGCTCAAAGCAGATAAGATGACAATGGCACACTCCCTCGAACTGCGTGTACCATACCTCGACAAAAAAGTCTGGGAACTCGCCCGCAGCATCGACAGCAAATACTGCGTAGACGGCATGGAAACAAAAAAAGCCTTCCGTACCTCCGCCCTCTCCCATATCCCAATGGACTGGGCAAAACGTAAAAAACTCGGATTCCTCGTACCATTCAGAGTATGGCTCCGAGAAGATAAATACTATAATAAAGTAAAAGAAATGTTCCAGAAAGACTTCGTATCCGAATTCTTCAATCAGGAATTACTGCTGAAATGGCTGGAAGATCATAAGAATAAAGTCGGAAATTATCATAGAAAGATTTATACCGTATATTCATTCTTACTGTGGTATGAACAGTACTTTGTCCTCAGATAGAGCAGTGCCAAAATAAAGGAATAGCCAAATTTCATGCTCGCATGAAAATTTGGCTATTTTTTTATTTTGATAGAGCAATAGCTCGCACAGCGAATGAACCGCCAGGTTCACGAGCTGTGGTGCACTGCTCCTTCCCTAAATCATTCGACCAACAAACTTTCTTATCTAAAACACACAAATCCCCAAGGGGAACAGCGCCAACACCTTCCCCGCCCCTGGCACCATCCTCCCCAGATTGGCTACTCATCTATCGCTACGATGATGATGTCCTTGTCCTCACTCTTACTTGAACCGGCAGTCACAGCGACTTATTTAATCTTTAAAAAATAGAAGCAACTAGTCAATGGTGTGCTACCACAATTCCCATTTTAACTGGCTACTTCTATTTTTATTCTTCTTACACCAACCCAAACGATCTCAGCACATCCAGCCACATTGTAAGCGTAAACGCACTCAATAACGTCGTCATCATAATCACCCCGGAACTAAGCGTCCCCTCATGTCCCATATTCCTTGCCATAACAAAACAGCTGACCGTCGTAGCAGATCCAAGCATCACCAGAATCGCAATCATCTCTTCATTCCTAAATCCAAGAAGTGCCGCCATCGGCAAAAATATCGCACAAAATCCAACCAGCTTCATAAACACTGCAACAAGTGTAGGCTTCATCTTCGATGTTGCCTTTTTCATCTCAAAGGTTGCACCCATCGACATCAGTCCCATCGGCGTCGCTGTCGCCCCGACATTGGATACAACCTTATGTAAAATTGTCGGCATCGGAAGCTTAAGTGCAGACCAGACAAATCCCGCCACAATTCCAATAATGATCGGATTCGTTGCAATCCCCTTCAGCGTTTTCTTTACCAGCGCCTTATCAAAAGAATTATTCCCCGGTTTAAACACTGAAAGCACCACAACCGCCATAATATTATAAAGCGGCACACTGCCGATGATCATAAGCGGTGCCATTCCCGCAGTTCCGTAAATATTCTGGATAAAAGCAATTCCAAGAAGCGCCGCACTGCTCCGGTAAGTCGCCTGTATAAATTCGCCTTTAATGCTCCGGTCTTTCCACAGCAGTGAAATCAAAGTTGATATCGTAATACTGATCGCCGTCACCACAAAACAAAAAAGAATGAACTTAATATCCCATACTTCCGAAAAATCCACGGTCGCCAGCTGTTCAAACAGCAACACCGGAAGCGGAACCAAAAATACAAACTTGTTCATCTTTGCTGCAAAGACTTCATCCATCCACCCCAGTTTTCTGAATAACATTCCAAGTAACATCATCAAAAAGATCGGAATCGTTGCATTCAAACTGAAAATTAAATTTTCCATAATCGTTCCTCATCCTACTCATTTATATTTGCATATCGTTATTTTGAACTCTTTCCAGAAACCTGTCAACAGCATTTTCTCACATCAAAAGAATGATTGAGATTTAAAACAATTTATACTATAATGAAATAACACTTCGGGGTATGGCTCAGCTTGGTCAGAGCGCACGGCTGGGGGCCGTGAGGTCGCAGGTTCGAATCCTGTTACCCCGATTTTTCCTTTATTTACAAGGGTTTCCGGCTTTGATATAGTTTGTAGATTTTATTACTTTTATTACCTTTTTACCCACACGTATGTATTTTAGCAACTATATCTGTTTTGTCTTTCATTGTAGAAGTATCAAATGTATAGTAAGTTCTATTGACTTGTACTGAATGTCCTAGTATTGCAGACATAATAACTTCTGATACTCCCTCACACCTCAATCGTGAATTTAAAGTTTTTCTAAAAGCATGTATTCCCCTTTTGGGTATTCCTAATTGTCCACATTTATTCTTTATACATGATGATACTACGGGCGCATGTATTCTTCCCTCTTCATTCGCAAACATCCATTCACAGATAAAACCATTTTGTATTTGAACTTTATGTATCTTATGGTAAAAATCTTTTATTGTATTATCAACTGGAAATGCTCTTTCTTTCTGATTTTTTGTTTTGTCTATGAAATATTCTTTTGTCATGCGATTATATTTTTCTGACCTACTTATAACAAAATATGGCTCTTTCTCGTCTAAATGAAAATCTTCCCATTTTAAAGCCACTAACTCTCCTACCCTCATTCCTGTTAAATACGCTAATTCAACAACATAATTAGGTATGTACTGTGGTTTTCTTTCATATTCCAAATGTAACAAACCAATAATCTTTTGTTCCTCTTCCTCGGAATATACTTGTTTTTCTATAGGTTTTTCTTTCTCTTCACAATAACGATAAAATTGCTTACATTCAAAATATATCATTGGATTCTCTGTGATATATTTTTCTCGATATGCTTTTTTCAATGTATTATCCACATACCCATATAGCTTTTTAAATGCTCCTTTTGTTAAACAATTCTCCTTAATAGAACCATGAAAAAATACCTTAATCTTATCTTCTGTTATCTCTGTCAGTAATTGTTTTTCAAATTCTTTGTCCTTAAAAAACCTATTGTAATCTGTATTATATTTATACGCCGTATTACCAGATACCATTTTATCTTGAACTTCTCTCCATTTAAAATACATATCTTTAAATGTTAAAGCCTTATTCTGACAACCTTTGTAATACTCAACAATCGCATCTTCTATCCCTTTTTTTGTCGTTCTTTTAATCATTCTAAAACCTTTAGGGTGCGTATCATCATCTATGTATGTTCTCCACTTTCCATCCTTTCCTTGTGATATTTTTCTGGAATGTTGTTTTAAAATTTCCTCTCGTTTCATTCTCTGTATATACTCTTGTATATATGCTACCTCTATAATACCATTATCTATTACAAAATTTAAATCCCTTTCGGTAATTTTTTTCATTTATAAAATCTCCATTGTGAATCAAATACATATATAGTTACCTCCTTTTAAAAAATGTTCTCTTAAATTATTTTCTCAAAATGTTCTCTTTATGTTCTCTCAATAAAAAAACAAGAACCCCAGATAAATAATTAAAAAATGTTTTATTACTTACTGTTGTTCTTGTTTTGTTTCGGGGATATCTGATATCTTCTTGAAACATTGTTGCATTTTGACTATGTTACATCTATACGACAAATAAGTGTTTGTTTTATAGATTAGCTACAATTCTGATACAATTCGCTTGTAACAATATTGCCATCTGCGATATCTATATCCGTTTTTCCTTCAAATTTGTTTGTTTTTTGTTCTTGCTCTAAAATTGTGTAAACAATTCGACTATTGTTTTAACTCATGCAATACGTTCATTTCATGCATTAACATGAATATCACAGCATCTTCTGGTAAGTGATTTAAGGCACTTTCCAAACCCTCATGTAATAATTCATAGCTTTTCTTATGAGATTCCTTATATGCATCATATAGGAGCTTATAAGTGGCAAGGGTATCTTTTTCCTGCTCTGTCATTGTTTCCACCTCCTGTTAGTTCAATTCATCTATATAGTTGAGAAAGTGTTGATAATTGATATAATACTTAGCATTTATTTTTAAGTACGGGATTTTATTCTGTTCTATTATCAGATGCCTTAAAAACTTATATGGTAAACGTGTCTTGTTTGCTAGTTCATTCAGTGATAGAAGAGGGGGACAATTTGGAAGTCCCATAACAAAATCCTTTCTCTTTTGTAAACTCTGTTTTCTACGTGTGTTTGCAATGTCCTGTGCTGTTTTTTGTATTGCATTGGCTGTTGTTTTGTTCATCAGTTTTCACCATCCTTTTCTAACGCCGTTAATTTGTTTGACATCTGCGCTTGAATGTTACGCAACCCAAACCCGTTTAAATATGTTTTGGCAAGTTGTGAATTTTTTTCCTGTAGTACTGGTTGCACAGCCTGTTCGTGAGCTACTTCCTCTGGATTTCTGCCGTTTGCAACAATCACTTCTTTCTGATGTGCTGTAAAAAGTTTCTGGTATTGTGGAAGGGCGTATAACTTCTGTAACGCAATTGACTCCTGTCTTGATGGATTCTTACACCAGTTTCCAACCCTACGTCTATCACTGTTTTCATTTATACCGTTATGTAATTGTGCCATCATTGAATATAAAATATTATTACTTTCGTATTCTAACTTCTGTAATTGTTCTGTAGATTCTTCAACTTGAATTGATTTGATATCAGCAATTTCCTTTTGTATTTTCTTCATGTTTTCGTCATTTTGTTGTAATAAAGAAGCTATCTTCTCAAATAACAGTTTATTCAATCTGTAAATATCCAATTGGCTGTCCGTTTCATCTGCATAAGAATTGATAAGTTCCTGTGCTTTCTTATAATCTGTTCTATTTTTGATTTCACTAATAACACAAGAACAGTTATTATACATTCTGGATAACCTATAGTTTTTATCTTCGAGACTTTCCCGTTCCTTTTTCGCTTTCGGATTCCTCTCGTAATACATTCGCTCGGCATTACTTGTATGCATAATTGTCATGTTAATTTTCCTCCTTTTTTATATACTCTTGTAAGCTCGTATTTGCCTGTTTAAGGAATTTTCAAATTACCCCTTATAAATTGTCTGCTCCCATTCTTCATCTTCTGTATCAATCGTGTTTTCTGCCTGTTCTAACTCTGCTGTTAAATTGTTCATATCGATTTTGTTCCGTGGATTTATTACTGTCAGTGTCATGTGTGTTTCTATGTTCTGTTCTTTCTGTTCTTGTACTACAGCTCTGTAATCTCGTCCATAACAACGGTCTAAAATGTACTGATTTGCTTTTAATCGAACATTTACATCAAAACTATTTTCAGCTATGGAAATAATGTTTTTAAGAGCTGTTGCACTATATGATTTTAGTTGCCTGTTAAAATCTTGTTTTGTTTGTTTCATTCCCACTGAAAGTGGTTTTCTTCCTCTCACACCTAACACCTCTCTTATATTGTATTTGTTTAATCTTTAGTAGTATTTTTGGGGAAAAATAAACGTATTTTCGTCTGTTCTGGATTGTTACACGTGACACAAACGTCACGCAACAACCTGTCTACAAAACATAACGAACTGTGTTGCAACCCCTTCGTGTATCTCTATTTCACCGCTTTTTCGTACTCTATAAATTGCTTGTCTAGCGCTAGCTGAATTATTATAGTGACTTTTCACGGCTCTGATAAAAAATTCAAAATCCTGTTCTACGATATTTCTATTCATAAGCGCAACTGTTAAGGGTTTCTTTGTTTTTAAATCATTCTTTAATATTTGAATACATTGCCTGTAATATGGCAAACTCCCTGTATTTGACCAGTAACGATCGCAAAAGTATAATTTAAAATCCCGTTTGAAACACATAATCAAATTATGTATAGAACCAACTGTTAGGAATTCTTGCAAGCTATTCCCTGTATGCGCATAATTTAAACCACGTTTGTTGTATATGTGTTCTACTCTAATAATTCCGTGTTCATCTGCAATATCCTTTTCCAGTCCCTTATCATAATATTTACTAGCGAACCTTCCAGAACTGTTTTGTGGAAGTTTAATAGACTCTACATTTATACCAGATGCCAATGTCTGAACCTTGTTGTACCTTTGTCCTACTTTCTTACCTCTGCAAGCTATATAGACAATATTCTCTTTGTCTTGCAATAGCATACCTGTTATCATGTTCAAAATGGGTTGTACATTTTTTTTGTTTGCAATTTCCATAGTAGCGCCCACCTCGGCTGATTTGACTGTTAGGTCTGGCAATTGTTCTCCAAAATGCTTTTTTAACTGCTTTACTACTATAGTTGTTATCTCGTATATTTTATCTGCATCTAAAACGCTAAAAGGTTGTATGTTGTTCTGCCTAACACAACGAGGAAGATTTAATATCAAATTGTATCCCTTTTTCTTTCCCTGTCTGTGTACAAGCTTTCCTACTTCGTTTCCATTACTACTATAAAATGTTATATTGTTTTTGTTTAATATGGTTTGCGTATCTATCACAACTTCTATTGTATCGATACCTAAAAGTACTTCATGTTTCAAAAATCTCTTTTTCCTCCTGTTCGTATTTCTGTAACAAAAAAAGACCTAAAACATAAGAATAGTCTGGTTAGGAACTTTTCTGAGTTAAAGGTCTTTTCATTCAATAAAGAACAGGCAGAAAACACACTAATATGGCTGTTTTTAAGATTATCATTTAATACACTATCTTATTATACGTGCAACCATAAAATAATATTGAACAGAGAAAACGCTAACCAATATCGGACTCTTACAATAATTACAATATTTAATTATCTACACATTTTGCTTTGGGATTGCGGTACTGACTTAGTACCCAATGAATTTTGTTTACTTTACTATCTAAAGAAAGATAGTATATTTTGAATATAAATGTATTATATCAGATAACAAAAAAAATGTCAATAGCTATTCTTGATTTTTTTTAAATAATATGATATAATTTTTTGTTAAATATATATTATTCTTATAATGCTTTTATAAGCTCGTATTTTCCAATTTAAAGCATATTTCTTTATTACTCTATATAGTTTAATTTTTATATAAAGAATCATGTAAATACACTGTTTTACAATATCCTTGCATCATTCCTTATTATTAGCATATATACAAAAGCTCTCCTTTCTCAAATATGATTTATTACCTTTTTTATTACCTTTGAAATATCATGTCTTAAAACCATTGATTTTACGCCATTTTTTCTGCCAACTGCGCACCGTGAGGTCGCAGGTTCGAATCCTGTTACCCCGATTTATAATTAAATTTTTACTTATCATATATAAAAAATAAGCCGGGACATTCGCCCCGGCTCAGCATGAATATGCAGTATTACATTTCCAATGCAACTATTATGAAAATTTTTTATTAGTCTTTCTGTTTGCTTTCTTCAATCTTCCGCTTGGAATCTTTCCTCACTTCATCCCGAAGCCTTTGGATATATTCCGTAAACTTACATTCTTCATTCCCATACGTCATCTGAAGATCATACTCCAACGGAATCCATGTCGAGATATCCGCCTCATTATGCTGGATCAGCGCCTCCAGCTTATCCAGTGATTTATAAAGCCTCGCCTCCTGTGTCTCCATCGCTTCCATCTCTTCAAATAATGACTTCCATTCTGCACGGACCGGTTCCGGAAGTATATCCGTCAGCTGCTCCACCTTTTTATTCTCAACCTTTCGGTCTTTATCCGTCTTTTCAAATGCCGGAATATCTCCGGTGATCGCCTCACCCATATCATGGATCAGACACATTTTTATCACCTTATCCATATCCAGCTCCGGAAATTCATCCCCAACCAGCATTGCCATCAAAGCCAGTCGCCAACTGTGCTCTGCCACACTCTCCAACCTGCCACTTGAAGTATACGAATGTCTGGTGTTACATTTCAGTTGTTCTGCTGTCTTTAAAAAATCCAGTAATCTTCCTATTTCCATAATTTTCTTCCGTTCCTCCATAATTTAAGATACCAGCGTCAAAATACCTCTTGACCCCAACATCTAATTTAATTTTCCATCATAAAATAAGACAATCGAGTAGGCTGACTCCTACTCGATTCGTATACTTTGTACACTATCTCGCTTAACAGCTCGATGATGTACATTCGCCAAGTACAGATTCTTGTACAAGTACAAATCTGTACTTGGCTCATCGTATACACAAAATCCCCGGGATGCTACCTGCCTCTTTGCAAATAGCATCCCAGGGACATATTCTTCCACTTAACTTGTGTATCATTTAGGTAATAACTCTGCTTTTCGCAGAAAATACCCTACTCTTTTTTCACTTTTTCGCGCTCTTCTATGTATTCCTGATAAAGATCCAGTGTCATCTGTGCTTCTTCCAGCGTCTTTCCTTTGAACTTGGATACTTTTTCGTTCTCATACCACTTTTCTTCGATACATTTTCTGAGCCATCCGACCAGATTATTGATGTATGCCTGCTCCTGTGACAGCTTAAAAGCTTTCCGGATCACATCCGGCTGGTTATCGGATACCTGAAGCAGCACCTTAATCTCCTGAATCGTGATCGGTTCATTTCCAAAAATATCAGCAACTTCTAAAATCAGTTTTTCATTAACCGGAGTTTTCTTTGCAGCCAGTACATTTGGCGCAATCTCTTCGCCCTCTTCTTCTCCGGATGGCATACGCTGAAGATCTGAATGATGGATACACTTCGGATTCTTCTTCACAAAGAAACGGATTCCTGTAACCTTTCCGCCCTTCCCGCTCTTAACCGGCTCATAATCAAAGCAGATCTCGGAATACTCGGATTCTTCCAGCTCTTTTTTCGCAACTTCAAGTACTTTTCTACGGAAATTACGCCAATCTTCAAACGGTGCATCCTTAATCTCTGCAAGCGCTTCTTCAAAACGTCCCTGCTCAACAAGACGTTTTACTGCTTTAGATGCATTTGCATCCACTACATTCAGTGTAAATTTAAGCTCTGCGATCGTGTATGGATTCTTCGGCGGTCTCGGTACGATCAGCTGGTCACACTGTTCCCTGTCAAAACGATAATACTGGGTTCTCAGGATTTCGTAAACACGGGTTGTGAACAGGGATTTAAAAGAGCACAATACATCAAGACTCATACGGGTATAGTCTTTTTTCAGGTTATAGATATGAGGTTTCATCTCTTTAGTAAATCTGGTTGTAAACACGCCATCTCTATATTCACATTTATTCACTACATTGAACATGATGAAGTTCTCTTTTTCGTCGTCCTCGATACTTACTACATGTCCCAATGTCTCTTTTGATACTTCTTTCAAACGAGAATAGATGGAGTTTCCTGTTATATGAAGATAATTCTTAACATCCTTGGTGGAAACCTTTGCGATCAGCTCACCGTCTTCTACATATGCTTTTGCGATTGCAATATTAAGAAGCTTTCTTTCAAATAATGATGTACTGGATTTACTTTCGATCAGCACATTGGACCGGGAGACCGTATCATGATCCAGCAGTTGTTTCTCTTTTGGTTTTTTCTGTGTTTCCTTCATCGCTCATACCCCTTAATTGTTTTCTTCTGTATTATTGTGTACTTTTGAGGTGTATTAAAATCCCCTCTACACCCCATATAATCCCTTATTGTGTACCATTCGGGGTAACCAACCCCTTTATATTGGGGATTTGTGTACCAAAAAGGAACACCCTCCCCTAAAAAGTACCCCATAAAATGGGGTTTCTGTCTTTTTTTACATTTTGTGTACGTTTAAGGTGTGTATTGTTCTTTTCGTGTACCATTAAGGTACCTTTTTTGATAAAAATTGTGTACCAAAACGGTACATCTAGGTTGATTATATACAAGAACCCCCCTCTTGTAAAGCCTTTTTTTAAATTTTTTCGACACTTGTGTACAGAAAAGGTAAAATCGCCAACCCTTCAAGTACACTGCGTAACCCCGCAAAGTAAACAACAACCCCCATATATGTACACCTCTTTGCCCTCTGAAGTAAACAACCTACCCCGTTTCCGTACACAAAATATGCCCCAAAATGCGTCAACCACGGGCTTTTTCAGCCCTCCTAATATAAACAAAGGAATTTTAATAAGCTGTTGTTATCTTTAATATATATATACATGCAAATTTTCACCCCAAAAGGTACACATCTAGCGATTTCGTGTACTAAAAAGGGGAAAATTAAAATTATCAGGTAGCTTCGCCAATGAAAATATAAACAATCATAGACAATTTCCCAGTAATTCAGTATAATTCCTCTGTGGATATTCTGAAAAAAAGTTATCCACAAGCTTGTCGAAAAATGTGGATAAGTATCATTTCGGCAAGTTATCCACAATTTAATAGAATGAGAGGATTTTTTATGCAACGAGAAAAATTTTCTTCAAGACTCGGATTCATCCTTATTTCTGCAGGATGTGCGATCGGTCTTGGTAATGTCTGGCGTTTTCCTTATATTGTAGGAAAATATGGTGGAGCAGCATTTGTTCTTATTTACCTTGCATTTTTACTGATTCTTGGACTTCCGATCATGGTAATGGAATTTTCTGTCGGAAGAGCCAGTAAAGTAAGTGCGGCGCTTTCCTTTGACCGGCTGGAGCCAAAAGGAACGAAATGGCATTGGTATAAGTATGGAGCTATGGCCGGAAACTATCTGCTGATGATGTTCTACACAACAATTGCAGGCTGGATGGTCCAGTATTTCATCAAGATGATGACTGGTGAATTTGAGGGAAAGGATACTGCCGCTGTTGCAGGTGTGTTTTCCGATATGCTTGCAAAACCCGGAACAATGACTTTCTTTATGATCATTGTTGTTGTTGGATGTTTTGCAATTTGTGGAATGGGGCTTCAAAATGGAGTGGAAAAGATCACAAAGGTTATGATGCTGCTTCTGCTTGCACTGATGTTGATCCTTGCAGTACGTTCTGTAACGCTTAATGGGGCTTCTGAGGGGCTTCGCTTCTATCTGGCACCGGATTTCCACAAAGTCGTGGAATATGGCTTATTTGACACGATTTTTGCTGCTATGGGACAGGCTTTCTTCACATTAAGCCTTGGAATCGGCGCAATTGCTATTTTCGGAAGCTATATCGACAAATCCCGCAGTCTTACAGGAGAAGCAGTCCTGGTAACACTTCTGGATACCTTTGTTGCTTTGATCGCGGGTCTGATCATTTTCCCGTCATGCTTCGCATATGGGGTGGATCCGGGAGAAGGTCCGAGTCTGATCTTTATCACACTTCCGAATGTATTTAATTCCATGGCAGGCGGAAGAATCTGGGGAGCCTTATTCTTCTTATTTATGATTTTTGCTGCGGCATCGACCGTAATCGCCGTTTTTGAGAACATTTTATCCTTTGCCATTGATTTGACCGGATGCAGCCGGAAAAAGGCTGTAATCGTCAATATCGTGGTTGTGGCGGTACTTTCCATGCCTTGCGTTCTCGGATTTAATGTATGGAGTGGATTTATGCCGTTCGGAAAAGGTTCCGGAGTACTGGATCTGGAGGATTTCCTGGTAAGTAACAACCTGCTTCCACTTGGAAGTCTGATCTATCTTCTGTTCTGTACAAGCCGTTATGGATGGGGATGGAAGAACTTCCTGAAAGAAGCGGATACCGGAGAAGGATTGAAATTCCCGAAATGGGCGAAATTTTATGTAAGCTATATCCTGCCGCTGATTGTATTATTTATCTTTGTACAGGGATATATCAGTAAATTTATGTAGGATAAGAAAAAAACCACCCTAAAAGGTACACAAAAAAGATCATGTGTTCGAATTTCGGACGGTAAACATGATCTTTTTTATATGTGCCTTGGCACATTCTTTTTCAGCAAAAAAATCTATTTAAAAAAATTTTAAAATTTATGAAAAAAAAGCTTGCATTTTTTATAGCTGTCTTATATAATAAATCTTGCGTTACGGAAAACCGAATAATGTATGCGCTTTTAGCTCAGTTGGTAGAGCAGTAGACTCTTAATCTATTTGTCCAGGGTTCGAATCCCTGAAGGCGCAGTATCAGCACTGTTTTTGATGAATTAGCATCGGGGACGGTGCTCTTTTTTTAGAATCTGTTTCTACAGATGGAGACATATGTAACAGATGAAGACATATGTAAAAGTAATCGTTTATTTCATTTGTGGAAAGTTACTGGATCTGTGGAAAAATAAAGGAAAATCTATTTCGTGTACTAAAAAGGGGACTATTTTAGTCCCCTTCTACTACATCTTGCATAAAATATTGATTGCATCCTTGTTCAGGAGGCATTTTTCATGTTCATTCAGATAAGCTTCAGAAATTGCATCTTTTTCGACCATGCCACCGAATTCACCGGCGGATACGATGCGCTGAGCCTTTTTATTGCCGTCTTCTGTATTCGGGAAGTCTACCATCAGGTAGTAGACACCGTCATCTTTATACAGACGGCTTTCTGATGCCTGGCCGTATCCAAGGATCTTGCAGAAGTTGATTGCATTATCCAGACTTGGAAAGAGAATCTGCCAGCGAACGGTCTCTTTCTCACTGCTGTCAGGCTCGATCAGCATACCGGAAGCTTCAGAACCATCTTTTTGGATGGATTCCAGAGAATTCTCAGCCTGGCAGGAGATCGACAGCATCAGGCTCCGGTCAGGAAGAAATGCACCGTAAAATCCCTGGATTCCATTGTCTGTGTTAAGCCCAAGAACTTCTTTCCCTTTCTTGAGAAGAAGATTCAAAAATTCTTCGGTACGCTCCCTGTCCTGTGTCAGATCTTCCAGTGAGTAGCCAAGTGCGGCAATCTCTGCTTCTGTGATAAGGCAGTTCATTCTGGTGTCGGATACTTTCCAAAAAGTCATATGCTCACCCCCTGATTTGTAAAATCTATTGCTTTTGTAATCTTATTTGTTCTATAAGTTATATAACAAAACGGGTGTATTGTCAATATATTTTCTATATTTTATGATTTTTTCAGAAATATTATTTGTTTTTCATTCGTTTGATCACTTTTAGTCGGGTAAATTCTTCCCGTTCCTTCTCTTCCAGTGCATTTGTAATCGTATATACGAGATTGTCATACATCGGAATCGTAATATTTTTCAGGGCATTTGCCCTTTTTTGTGTCTTTTTGATACTTGAAGCCAGCCGGTACGCTGCATTTTCTACCTCAGAAAGCTTGAGTGTCAGCTCCTTTACACGGCAGAATGCATCACGGGCGATATCGATGGATTCTCTGGAAGTACTGAATGCATAGGTTGGTCTGGTATTTTCTTTTTCGTACTTCACTTTCGGGATTTCTGTTCCCATAATGCTTCGCGTCTGGATGCGGATAGAATCCTCGATCGGAACTGTATAGGCAAGTTCTTCTACTGTACTGATCCCGTGCTCGATATTCGCCCTCTGAAGGCACTGATAGGCATAGGTGAAGGTTTTATCGATTTCTTCCTGAATATCCTTTGCTTCGTCGATTAAGCCCATCAGCTCGCGGATCAGAATGTTCCGCTTCTTGTCCATCAGCTCATATCCCTGTCTGGCAAGTGTCAGTGAATTTTTCGCAAGTATCAGATTTCCCTTGGTGGGAAATGAACGTGGATCCATAGACTTCCCTCCTTAGCCTTTGTAGTATACGTCAAGAATCTTGGTATCGACACGGTCAAGTTCTTCTTTTGGAAGGATTCTAAGCAGTTCCCAGCCAAGATCCAGGGTTTCCTCGATGGTACGGTTTTCATTCGGTCCCTGGCCGATATAACGCTCCTCGAATGCCTTTCCGAATTCCAGGTATTTTTTGTCAATCGGAGAAAGCTCGTCTTCTCCGATAACGGAAGCAAGATTCCGAGCCTCTCCTACTTTAGCATATGCAGAGAAAAGCTGGTTTGCCAGGTCCTGGTGGTCTTCCCGGGTATATCCTTTTCCGATACCGTCTTTCATCAGACGGGACAGGGACGGAAGAACGCTGATCGGCGGGTAGATTGCCTGTCCGTGAAGATTCCGGTCAAGTACGATCTGTCCTTCGGTGATATAACCGGTCAGGTCAGGAATCGGGTGGGTAATGTCATCATTTGGCATGGTCAGGATCGGGAGCTGTGTGACAGAACCATTTACTCCTTCTACGATTCCTGCACGTTCATATAAGGTGGCAAGTTCACTGTACAGATATCCCGGATATCCTTTACGGCTTGGGATTTCTCCTTTGGAAGAAGAAACCTCACGCATGGCTTCGGCAAAGGAAGTCATATCGGTAAGAATGACCAGAATGTGCATATTTTTTTCAAATGCAAGGTATTCAGCGGCGGTCAGCGCAACCTTCGGGGTGATCAGACGCTCGACGACAGGATCGTTGGCAAGGTTCAGGAACATTGCCACATGGTTTGCAACACCGCTCTCCTCAAAGGTTCTGCGGAAGAAATCAGCTACGTCATGCTTGACACCCATTGCGGCGAATACGATGGCGAAATCCTCATTCGTGTTGCCGCCCAGAGAAGCCTGCTTTACGATCTGTGCGGCAAGCTGGTCGTGCGGAAGACCGTTGCCGGAAAAGATCGGCAGCTTCTGTCCACGGATCAGTGTGGTCAGTCCGTCAATCGCAGAAATTCCGGTGCGGATATAGTTACGAGGGTATTCACGTCTGACCGGATTTAACGGAAGTCCGTTGACATCGCGCACCTCTTCAACCGTGATCGGTCCAAGGTCGTCGATCGGTTCGCCGATTCCGTTAAAGGTTCTTCCAAGCATTTCTTCGGACAGACCGATTTCCATCGGATGTCCGGTAAGTCTGGTGTGGGTATTGTTAAGAGACATATTTTCCGTGCCTTCAAATACCTGGATGATTGCTTTGTCCTTGTAGACCTCCACAATACGTCCCATTTTGTGTTCTTTGCCGTTTACGACAAAATCTACGATTTCATCATAAAAAGCATCCTGAACGCCTTCCAGCGCGATCAGAGGGCCGTTAATGCTGCTGAGGCCTAAATATTCAATTGCCATTTTGTTTTCCCTCCTTACGCGTTCTTTTCCATGATGCGGTCATGGAAAGCATCAATGTCTGCCAGATACTGGTCAAGAAGCTGAAGATTGTCATTTGGAACATCGTATTTGATCGCAATGACACGTTCAAAAATATTTTCCTCCTTGAGGACAGACATTGGCATATTCATGGCTACCAGTTCGCGGCAGCGTTTGTATAAATATAAAATGATTTCCATCATTTTGTACTGCTTCTGCAGAGAGACACAGGTATCATCCTTGTGGAATGCATTCTGCTGCAAAAATCCGAGACGGATGACTCTTGCAATTTCCAGAACCAGTTTCTGATCGTCCGGAAGTACATCACTTCCGATCAGCTTTACGATTTCCATCAGGCTGCTCTCCTGGTTCAGAAGTGCCATGATGCGGTTGCGGTAGTCAACGAATTTGGGTGATACATTGTCGTGGTACCAGGCGGCGAGATCGGTCAGATACTCGCTGTAGCTGGTCAGCCAGTGGATCGCCGGAAAATGTCTTGCGTAGGCAAGGCTCTTGTCCAGGCCCCAGAAGCAGCGGACGAAACGTTTGGTGTTCTGTGTGACCGGCTCGGAGAAATCGCCTCCCTGAGGCGATACGGCGCCGATAATGGTCACGGATCCGTCACTGCCATTTAAGTTATGCATCATGCCTGCGCGCTCGTAGAAAGCAGACAGACGGCTGGCAAGGTAAGCCGGGAAACCTTCTTCTGCCGGCATCTCTTCCAGACGGCCGGAAAGCTCACGTAAGGCTTCCGCCCAGCGGGAAGTAGAGTCTGCCATGATCGCTACGTCATAGCCCATGTCACGGTAATATTCAGCCAGGGTAAGTCCGGTATAAATACTTGCTTCACGGGCAGCTACCGGCATGTTGGAGGTATTGGCGATCAGAGTGGTTCTGTCCATCAGCGGATTGCCGCTCTTTGGGTCCACAAGCTCTGAAAACTCTTCCAGCACCTGTGTCATTTCATTTCCACGCTCGCCGCAGCCGATGTAGATGATAATATCGGCATCAGACCATTTGGCGATCTGGTGCTGGGTCATGGTTTTTCCGGTACCGAATCCGCCTGGGATTGCGGCAGTTCCACCCTTTGCGATCGGGAACATGGTATCCAGGATCCGCTGTCCGGTGATTAGAGGGACACTTGCCGGGAAACGGTAGCTTGTCGGGCGCGCCTTACGGATCGGCCAGTGCTGTATCATGTTGAGCTGTTTTTCTGTTCCGTCGGAAAGCCGCAGAGTGACAAGTGTATCTTCAATCCGGTATTCTCCGTCCGACGCGCAGCAGATTACTTCACCTTCCACATCCGGCGGAACCATACATTTGTGTACGATCGCACTGGTCTCCGGAACCTCCGCTATAATATCTCCGCCATGAAGGTAATCTCCTTTGGCCACGGTGATGTGGGTATCCCATAATTTGTCGCGGTCAAGCGAATCAACGCTGACGCCGCGGGTGATAAATGCACCGCCGCCCACATTTGCGATCTGCTCAAGCGGGCGTTCGATTCCGTCAAAAATATTGTTCAGGATTCCAGGTGCCAGAGTTACAGATACCGGACTTCCGGAAGCCTCTACGATTTCTCCCGGTTTCAGCCCGGAAGTCTCTTCATAGACCTGAACAGTCGTGATGTCTTTGTCCAGGGAAATAACTTCGCCAACCAGCTTTTCCTTTCCCACATAGACCATTTCCGACATCATGAATCCGGTGTCACCCTTCAGATAGATGACCGGACCGTTTATTCCATAAATAGTTGCTGTCTTATTCAATTCCTGCACCTCCTGCTGCAAAACTGAACTGATGATATTCATAATCGACTGCAGCCTGGAAGCTGTGATCGATCAGAATATTACGGCCTCGGATTACAGCACGCATACCGCCCATAAAATCATATTCACTGATGGTGATCGTCATGCCGGTACGTTTTTCCAGTTCTGTCTGTTTCTCCTTATCAGAAGGAGAAATATAAATGGTCATCTCCTCGCCATCTGCAAAGCGTGCGGCTTCGCGGATTTTGCTGCAGAGATAGTCCAGATATTCGTCTGTTTTTGTAAAGTCAGAAAGAAGTTCCTTTACTTCATCAAACAGCCTGACTTTTAATTCATTTTGTGTTTTGCCAAGAGCACGTTTCAGTTCGGTTTCGGCTTTTGCCGCAGCTTGATTTACCTGCCTTCTGGCTCTTAAGGTCTCGGATTTGATACGGACCTCAGACTGTGCGGTCGCTTCTTTTTTATGCTTTTCAAATAAAGATTCAAGCGCTTTTTTGTGATTGTCAATGATCGCATTTCCTTCAGAACGGGCTTCAGTCATGACCGTTTCCTGTAAATGCGCTATTTTCTCTTCAAGCGTCATTGTCTCACCTTCTATGCCTTTCTAGTTAAAGTTTCAGTCCAATCGCTTCATTGACGTATGAGGTAATGAAATCCTTTTTACGTCCTGTTCCGTGTCTGTCCGGAATTTCGATCAGAAGAGGCATCTTTCTTTTTAACTTGATCTCATCGATGAGATCCGGAAATTCTCTTCCAAAGCGTTCCGTCAGAAGAATGATACCGATCGACTTGTCGTTCATGGCAGTTTCCAGCGCATCACGCAGCTCCTGCTTTTCATGAACTACGACACCGTCCACGCCGGCAAGCCGCATTCCGGTATAAGTATCCACGTTGTCACTGATCAGATACATTTTCATGATTACAGTCTGCTGATGATCATGAAGGAGATGATAAGACCGTACAGGCATACACCTTCTGCAAGACCTACGAAGATAAGGGATTTACCAAGGACGCTGGAATCCTCGCTGATAGCTCCAAGAGCTGCGCTTGCTGCACTTGCTACGGCAATACCGCCACCGATGCAGGAAAGACCGGTAACAAGAGCTGCTGCAATGTAACCAAGACCGGTTGCAAGGCCTGCGCCTGAGGCAGCGGCGTCTGCCGCATGTACCGGTACACTTCCAAAGAGCATGATCCCTGCTACAAGGAAGGTTCCAAAGTAAGAAAGAACATTGAAGGCAAGCGCACATTTATAACGTCCTTTATTTTTTTCTCCGAGCAGGTAATATCCGAATGGAATGAAAATGCTTAAAACCAGTGCGGCAATGAGAATAAGTTTAGTTGCTAAAGTCATGATAATTTCCTCCTAAAATGAAAAACTAATTTTTTGCAGTACCTGTATAAGGTTTAAATTCGCGGCCGCTGCCTTTGTAGAAGCGGCTGAACATCTCGTAATAGACAAGTCTCAGGACCTGGATTCCAACGATCAGTCCTTCGAATCCACATACAAACAGGTTGCCGAGTACGATCACTACCCAGTTAATATGCCCGCTTTCGGCACCGGCAAGCATCAGTACAACCTCCATGATGGAAGCGTGGCTGACTGCGAATGCACCGATACGGATAAAGGAAAGCGTATTTGAAAAATAGCTGAGCAGGGTTTCAAATAATTCAAAGAATGCCTGGGTGACAAACATTGCTTTGCTTTGTTCCATTTTTTCGGTTTTCTTTTTGATCTTGTTCGTCAGCGGTTCTTTCAGTGCGATCAGAAGAAGCGGTACTCCGAACATCACTGCAAGAACGATTCCACCCGGCAGAGAGTGACCTGTCATGAAAAGAACGATGCAGGTAACTGCTGCCCCGTAGAATATCAGCCCTGCCACGCCGTTTGCATCAAACCAGGTTGCTTCGGTATCTTTGGCACGAATGCCGTTGATAATATGGAAGATCATAGAAATCAGGATGATTCCCATACCAAAAGCAATCGATACGATAAATACGGTATTCAGCTTTCCGATAAATGGTAAGGTGGTCATATGATTGATCGGTCGGATCCATTTGGCTTCTATAATGTTTTCAAATCCAAACACACTTCCAAACATAAATCCAAAGAAGGTGGAGAAGATTCCGGCAAGTGATACGATTCCGGCAAGGTTCATTTTCTTTGTGAAATACAGGATTGCACCGCCGATAAAGAGCAGCAGCCCCTGACCGACATCCCCGAACATGGCGCCGAAGATAAAGCTGTACATGATACCTATAAAAATGGTCGGATCCATCTCACCGCTCTTGGGAAGTCCGTACATCTTGATGAACATTTCAAATGGTTTGAAAAGCTTTGGATTCTCAAGCTTGGTAGGAGGTTCTCCAAAATACTGTTCCCGGTCCTCTTCTACTACGATATAAACCTTGTCATCTCCCTGTGCCTCTTTGATAAATGCATTTGCATCTTCTTCGGACATCCAGCCGCAGAGGATGTAGTATTCTTCCTGCTCGTCTGTCTCGGTTCGTGCCGCAAATTTCCGGATATCAAAGTTATCGGAAAAACGTTCCAGCTGAATTCTTGCACCGAGTAGTCTGGAAGCGTTCTTGCGAAACATCTCCTGACGTTTATCCTTCACTGCCTGGATTTCATCGGTCAGATTCTGGACTTCTTTATCCAGGCTCCGGTAAGCTTCCAGCGGGGTTCCGCCAAAGTCTTCCAGCAGATCGATTTTTTCAAAGTGGAGAGACCGCATGATCGAATCGACCTTTCCTGCATCAGCATCCGATACAAAATAAACGCCATAGACATAAGAGGCATCTCTGGAGCCTTCCAGAAATAATGCATCAATGTCTTCAAGAAGCGCTTTTTCCAGCCGGTGATAATAATCTACATTGATTTTTCCAAATCTTGTGCGGATGTATTTGTACTGCATGATCTCATGCAGGTCAAAATCCAGAGAAGTAAAAGGTTCCAGGACTTTCATACGTGCCTGGATATTCTCTCTCTTTTTTTTCAGTTCTTCTTTTTGCTGCTGCAGATCCATGTAGTCATGATTGATAGAACGAATCATCTCAAGGATCTCGTCTTCGCTCTGATCAAAGGATGGCTCTGCTGGCATGTCTTTCATATATCCCAGAAACTGTGTCACTTTTGCGAGTGGATCACGGTAAGGGTTCATTTCCAGAAATGGCATCAGATTATCTACTGTCTTGAGCTCCGTAAGTGCATTTTCAAGCTGCATCTCATATTTGGAAAGATATCGGTTTGTCATGCGGTCGATGTCGGCGCGTGGTCCGGTAATGCTCAGGAACTTCATCTTAACAATCATTTCGCTGTTCCTCCTATATAAGTTAATGTCTCACGTGCAGGAAGTCCGTAGCGAACACATTCGAGCACAGTTGTAAGCTTATCAAGCTCCTCCTCTTTCAGAAAAAGATAGGTATTCACGGTTGCGATGGAATAAGGGTTACTTCTTCTGTCTGCCAGGTAGAGACGGTACAGGCAGTCTTTGTAAATCGTCTCGATGGACGCTGGTGTCTGAGTATCGGTGTGACGCAAATAAGGCGTTCTGGTAACCAGCTTTAAAAATTCATCGACAGACGGTGCTTCTACAAGATCCTTCAGCTGATCTACATGAATCCGGTAGTGTATCGGGATCAGCAGTGCGGAAATATCCGGCGGAAGCATGTTGTAATATTTTTTTGCACGGTAGATCCACTGCAGGTTCAGCAGGTCGATCTTTGCTCCGGCATCTCTGGTGAAAATTTCCAATTCCTTATGCTTCAGAATCTTTTTGCGTTTCTTCCACATGGTTGTAAAATAGTACAGATTCAG
Organism: Coprococcus sp. AF51-11b1; assembly: GCF_027682785.1. Lineage (NCBI taxonomy): Bacteria > Bacillati > Bacillota > Clostridia > Lachnospirales > Lachnospiraceae > Coprococcus > Coprococcus sp. AF51-11b1. The sequence continues at coordinate 69,858 of NZ_JAQCZB010000008.1, forward strand.
TGCCAGATCGTAATCAAAAAGGGTAGGGTTCTCCGCATTTTCCAGACGTTTTAACGGCGCATAGTATTCTGTGTCCTTTAAATTTTCCACCAGCTCACTGATATTCCCCGAAGTGATCAGTTTATCGATGGAGAGATCCGAATATTTGTCGAAGAATATTTTCTTATGATCCAGATCAAAAGGCTTTTCATAATGATTAAATACGATACGCAGGCAGTAATTGATCAGATTCATCTCATAGCGCTTCAGATAAAGCTCCAGGAATTTTTTCTGATCCATTCCGGAAAAACGGTACAGGCGTGTATAATCACTGTAAAGTGACTGCACAAGAAGCTTCTCAATCTCACCGCGGTGAAGACGGTTTTCGTCCATATCTGCAAGGACATTCCGATATCCGGGATGTTCTTTGAGATAGGCAGCAACTTCGGTTACTGTATGAAATGCGGCGATATTCCGGAAATCTTCATCAGTGAGCAGTTTCGCCTGCATGGCGCGTACTTTTGTTACGATGCCACTGTATGCAAGTAAATTTCCCATATGCTATCCCTCTATGATACGTCTGACAATTTTCTCGGCATATGCCGTATGCTTCTCTTCAAAATCTTTTTTAAGTTCTTCGATCGCTGTCTGGTTCTTACGGTTCTGCCTTGCAAGAATCTCATCCATCTGACGATTTAATCCTTTGTGGATATCGTTCAGCTCCTTTTGGGTGTGATCTTCAAGTTGTTTGTCGAACTGATTGCGTTCATTTTGAATGCGTTCTTCCAGTTCTGATTTTTCCAGTTCCGCGTGTTCCACAACAGCTTCGGCTGCGTGTTCGATTTCGGAGAGCTTTTTAACAATATGATCCATTGTCCGACTCCTTTCTTAGAAATTATTTATATATTTTTAATAATGCATACATATTCTACTACTTTAAATTGGAAAAATCTACTAAATAATAAGAGAATATCATAAGAATATTTTATACAAAACTTATAAAATATATTTTTGGGTTTTCAAATATTTCAGAATAGTATAAAATAAATAAGGTTATACATATTTTCACTAAAGGAAGAGAAAGATATATGAGGTTAAGAAATGTACCGGGAGCAGATGCTTATCTGACAGCTCATCCCCTTGTAATTAAAAATGAGACCAGATATCGCGGCACCTGGAAAGAGACTTTTCAGAATCCGGAGAATCCGATCCATATTGAGATCGGGATGGGAAAAGGACAGTTTCTTCTGACACTTGCAAAGGAGAATCCATCCATCAACTATATCGGTATCGAACGTTATTCAAGCGTACTGCTTCGGGCGCTGGAACGCTTTGACAATGACGAGGAATACAAGGATGTCAACAATATTCGTTTTATTTGTATGGATGCGACAAATCTGCCGGAGGTTTTTGCTGTCGGAGAGATTGACAAGATTTATCTGAATTTTTCAGATCCGTGGCCGAAAGCACGTCATGCAAAGCGCAGACTTACTTCCAAGCAGTTTTTTGAGCGGTATGACAAGATCCTTGCCTTTGACGGAGTCGTTGAATTTAAGACAGACAACAGAGAGCTGTTTGACTTTTCACTGGAGCAGGTGGAGTTGGCAGGCTGGGTACTTCTGGCGAAGACCTATGATCTTCACAATGATCCGACACTCAGCAGAGGGAATGTTATGACTGAGTACGAGGAGAAATTTTCCGGGCAGGGACATCCGATCCATAAACTGATCGCAATGCGCCAGTAAGACAATTGAATAAAATGCAACAGGCAGATCATAAAGGCGCTGAGTGCGTAAGATGATCCCTGGCAATATAAGAGACAGCAGATACGGAGCAATCCGCACATCGGCTGTCTTTTTGCATATATTGTAGAAAGAGGAAGTCAGGAAGGAACAGATATGCGGAAAAAGCATCATTTTCAGAATTGTATGCGGGGGTTTTGCTATAAGAATCCAAGATTTAATAAAAAGCTGATCTGTTTCAGAAATTCTTTTCAGGAAGTCTATAAAATCTTAAACCCGAAATGTGGATGCCACTAATCCAGTCCTTTTTACATAGCCTGAGATGGCAGAAATGAGGAAAGTGTATGGGTATCGCATTGATCACGAAGGATTATGAAAATATAGTCGGAAAGCAGAGGATGCCGGTAATTGTGGAATTTTACGCATCATGGTGTCCAAAGTGCGGAATGATGTATCCTGTTGTGGAAAGGATTGCCAGCCGGTATCAGGGAAAATGGATTTTTTATAAGATTGATATTGATATATCGAAAGAGCTTGCAGAGTATATAGGCATTGAGATCGTACCGACGTTTGTGGTGTACAGAGATGGAAAAATCTGTGGATATACAACCGGAGTTCTTCCAGAAGAAACTCTGGAAGAACGAATCCGGGAAATGTTAAGAAAATAATTGGTGGAATCAATTATTCGTATGATGAATATTTTGCGCAGGTTGCATTGACTTGCTATGTTAAAATTCGAATACAGCAACACCGTATGGCGGAAGATCGTAACCAAATGAATATGGTCTTCCATCACATTCCTGTTTCTTTGCTTTATATACTGCCGGGCGGGCTTTTCCGCTTCCGCCATACTGCAATTCATCACTGTTCAGTACCAGGCGGTACTGTTTGCCGCGTGGTACGCCGACACGGTACTCCGGTCGTTCGATCGGTGTGAAGTTACATACGAATAAAAGGTTCTTTTTTGCGCCCTTTGAATGACGGATGAAGCTGTAAATACTTCGTGAGCTGTCATCTGCATTGACCCACTCAAAGCCTTCCATGCAGGTATCCTGTTCATACATGGCTTTGTTGTGTGTGTAAAGATGCAGTAGGTCACGGTAGAAATTCTGGAGTGCCTGATGCTCCGGCTCTGCAAGGAGATACCAGTCAAGCTCACGCGCCTCGCTCCACTCGCGGAGCTGTCCGAAATCCTGTCCCATGAAGAGAAGTTTCTTTCCAGGATGTCCCATCATGAAAGCATAACCGACCTTCAGGTTGGCGAATTTCTCAAATCCAAGACCAGGCATCTTATTGAGCATAGAGCATTTTAGATGTACCACTTCATCATGTGATAATACAAGAATATAATTCTCGCTGTATGCATAGGTTAAGGCAAATGTCATACCGTAGTGGTCGCCTTTGCGGAAATATGGATCCAGCTTCATGTATTCGGTAAAGTCATGCATCCATCCCATGTTCCACTTCAGGCTGAATCCAAGACCATCATCTTCCGGTTTGCCTGTTACTTTTGGCCATGCGGTGGATTCTTCTGCGATCATCAGTGCGCCAGGGTTACGTCCGGTAGTAACGGAATTCAGATGCTTGAAAAATTCGATTGCTTCCAGATTCTCATTGCTGCCGTATTTGTTGGCGATCCACTGACCGTCTTCTTTACCGTAATCAAGATACAGCATGGAAGCAACAGCATCTACGCGGAGACCATCGATGTGATAATGTTCGATCCAGAACAGTGCGTTGGCGATCAGGAAGTTCTTAACTTCTGCTTTACCATAATCGAAGATCTTGGTTCCCCAGTCCGGATGTTCCCCTTTCTTAGGATCTGCATATTCAAAGGTAGCTGTGCCGTCAAAATCAGCGAGTCCGTGTGCATCGCGTGGAAAATGTGCCGGTACCCAGTCAAGGATTACGCCAATCTTATTCTTATGGAAATAATTGATCATATATGCGAAATCTTCCGGCGTACCATAACGGGAGGTCGGAGCATAATATCCGGTCACCTGATATCCCCAGGAGCCGTCAAATGGGTATTCTGAAATTCCCATCAGTTCGATATGAGTATACCCCATCTTTTTTATGTAGTCTGTAGCTGCATGCGCAAATTCACGGTAGCTGTAGAACCCCTCATCTTCACGTCCCGGATGGCGCATCCAGGAACCGATATGTGCTTCATAAATGGAAATCGGTGAGGAATGGAAATCCCATTCTGCCCGGTGCTTCATCCAGACACTGTCACTCCATTTTAAATGGGAGATATCAGCAATCCTTGAGGCTGTTCCCGGTCTCAACTCTGCACTGTTCGCAAATGGATCAGCTTTGTAAAGCTTATCTCCGGTCTGTGTCTCGATACAGTACTTGTAAAGCTGTCCGAGCTGTGCTTCCGGAACAAATGCGGTATAGATTCCAAGTGGTTCCTGACGCTTCATAACGTTTGCATCTTCACTCCAGCCGTTGAATTCACCGACTACGGCAACTGATCTGGCGTGTGGAGCCCATACTGCGAAATATACGCCGGTTTTTTTTCCATCTTTTACAAAATGTGCACCCATTTTTTTATAGATTTCATAATGGGTTCCCTGTCCGAATAAATATTGATCTAATTCGCCGATTCTATAATCAGCGGGTTTATCTGTTGTTACAGTTTTTACAGACTTTTTAGCTGTAGACTTTTTAGCAGCAGTTTTAGCAGCTGCCGGTTTTTTTACAGTAGATTTTTTTACGGCCGTCTTGCGGGTCGTGTTGGTCTGTTGTGCTGTTGTTTTTTTTACTGCCATCCCATTCACCTTCTATCAAAGATATTTAGGAATATTATACTAGAAATAGCGATAAAAAGAAAGAGTTTTGGACAACTTATACATTTCTTATGTAAGATATCTAAAACTCTTTGTTTATAGTTATCGGTTTTGTCTGCGTATACAACAAAAGAACGCGCCGGAAGCGCGTTCTTTGTAGAAATCTTATGCTTTAAAATCTTCTTCTTTCAGGATGATGTGGTCTGAATTATCAGTGCTTCTTCCAAATACCCGTTTCACAAGATGTTTTACATTTGCTTTCTGGGAATGTGAAATTGCTTCATCCATGATCTCTTTTACTTCTGCAACAGTAACCGCATGATCTTCTCTCTGCATCATATCAATCCGGCTGTATAATGCAAGGATTCCCATTTCATCGATACGGTATCCGTTTTCCTTAGCATAGGTCTGACCGAATGTAACCAGTTCATCATTGATGAATACCGGAAGCTCCAGTCTGGAAGTAAATTTACGTTTGAATTCGCGATGGGATGCAAACATTCTTTCCAGCGGTTTCTTCTGGTCTTCCAGAAGGAAGAGAAGTTCGCCGGTCTGTTCATCCATCATGTCATTCAGTTCGCGGATGGTTCTGTCATTCATCTTGGAAGCTTTTTCGATGATCAGTGCGCCACCGTTCAGCTTATCGATGATACTTCCGATGTCCTTTTTGTTCAGAGAATCACCGGTTACGATTGCAACTTTACCCTGTTTGAGTCTGCGCTGTTTCTGGATTGCTTTTACAATATCAACTGCGAGGACTGTTTTTCCGCTTCCCTTGCGGCCAAGGATCAGGATGTTGCCTGTGCGGGAAGTTCCATAACGGTTACGGCAACGTTTGTCGTTATCAAGGATTTCAACAAGCTGTTCACTGACACCACGGATCGGTACAAAGTAAGAGAACAGCTGCTTCTGCTCTTCAGTAAGTCCAAGCTTCAGTCCAATCTCACTTGTTGCACTCAGATCGTAACGACCCTGTACAACGAATCCGGTATCGAATTTACCCATGCGTTCGGTGATTTCATCTTCTGACGGTTCTTCGATTTCAAGAACTTCGTCAATATCAGGAGTTGGCGCTGATTTTGAAGTTTCTTTCTCTGGCTCAGGAGCCGGTTTCTCGTCAAATTCAAGATCAAGATAATCATCACTGCTATCTAATTCTTCTTCATCTTCAAAGGAATCAAGGTCTGCAAAATCACTATCATCTTCGTCAGAATCATGATCATCGATATCGAGAGCAGATTCTTTTTCAAAATCAAAATCCTCTTTATGATCTTCATCTAATTCATCATCGATCTGGTAGTCATCTTCGTCTTCATCCTCGTATTCTTCGTCATCGTCATACTCGGAATCGTCTTCATCCTCGTATTCCTCGTCATCGTCATACTCGGAATCGTCTTCATCTTCGTATTCCTCGTCATCGTCATACTCGGAATCATCTTCATCTTCGTATTCCTCGTCATCGTCATACTCGGAATCATCTTCATCCTCGTATTCCTCGTCGTCGTCATACTCGGAATCGTCCTCATCCTCGTATTCCTCGTCGTCGTCATACTCGGAATCATCTTCATCCTCGTATTCTTCCTCGTCATACTCGGAATCATCTTCATCCTCGTATTCCTCGTTGTCATCATACTCGGAATCATCCTCATCTTCGTATTCTTCCTCGTCATCATACTCGGAATCGTCTTCATCCTCGTATTCCTCGTCGTCGTCATACTCGGAATCATCTTCATCCTCGTATTCCTCGTCGTCATCATACTCGGAATCATCTTCATCCTCGTATTCCTCCTCGTCGTCATACTCGGAATCATCCTCATCCTCGTATTCAGCTTCTTCATCGTAAACCGCATCCGATTCATCATCTTCTTCGGAGTCAACGATTTCTTCAAAATCATTTTCTTCCGGCTCTTCCTCGTCAGTGTCTGAAGCTTCTTTGGATGAATCTTCCGGGCTTTCAGTCGCTTCATCCTCTTCATCATCAACGAAATCTTCAGCATCTTCATCGGTGATTTCAGGCTCTTCACCATTTTCAAGCTGTTCCATCAGTTTGCGGATATCATCAGAAAGGATTGGTTTTGTAGCTCCAAGAACTTCCTCTTCTTCTTCTTTCTTCTTCTCGCGCAGGGCTTTTTCTTTCTCAGCTTCCTCCTGGCTCTTTTCAAGAATCTTTGCATTTTCACGCTGAGTTGCTTCCCAGTTGGCAAGAATTTCTTCAATCTTCATCTTACCGGTCATCTGTGAATCGTCTGAAGCAGATTCAGGAGCAACTGCACCACTTGCAACGGCAACACCGGCTTTCAGGGCATCTGAAAGGGAAGCACCGGAAATGGTTGTGGAAATATCGGAAGTGCTTCGAATCCGGGTTTTTGGCTGTGACTCAGCTTCTGGTTCGGAAGCATGTGTCCGGGCCATTGGCTCTGGAAGATCCGGAAGATCAATACTGTCTGTGACATGTACATCTTTGCGGACCTTGTCTGCAATTCGTGGATTCGGTGCCGGACGTTCTTTGGATTTTCGGAAGGAAGGTTTTCTCTTGGAAGAATCCTTACGGCCGATACCATCATTTCGATGATCGTATTTTTCCTGCTGAAGTGGAGTCAGCGGTTTGTATTTCATTTTAAGTTCCATTGCCTGGTATACATAAGTACCTTCGCTGAACCAGAGAATCAGATCATCACATTCATCAAGACATTCGGAAGTCATACCGGCTTCAGCGTATAATCTGGCAAGTTCATATGCCCATTTTTCAACGTATTCAGAATGCTTGAAATCTTCAAGAGCTTCAATCTGTTCTTTGACTGGCGCTTTCTGTGCTTTTAAGATCTTATACCGGAGAATGTACTGGTTTGGATCTTTCGGAGCAAGCTTGACAAATTCTTCGTAGCAATCAGCTGCTTCATCGAAATGTCCCAGCTTCAGAGAAATAATTCCCAGGCGGTATACAACCTTTCTGCTGGAAGGTGCTTTATCATACGCAATAAATAAGGTATCACGTGCTTTACCAAGTTCCCCCGCATTTTCATAGATTTCGCTTACGGTAGAGAGCATGGCGGTATTTTTTACTTTACGCCAGTCGATCGTATCTGCAATCGACATCGCTTTCTGGTAAGACTTCTGTTCGGCATACGCAAGCATCTGCTCTGTCTTTGCGCGATATTCATATTTATCCAACGTTTCTCACCTCATATGATTATTATTAATTATTTTACTTTTCCTCAGTAAGTCTGACTTTTGTACCAGAAACGGAAAACAAAAGTCTTATAATTTTACTTACTAAGTGTATCATAGAGCGTTGTCAATGTCAAAAATTACGGCTGATATTTTTCAGAAATGTTAAAAAAATATTACAAAAAATTCACAAATTGGGAGCTGGTAACAGAAAAAAAGGAGACAGCCATCTTTTGAATGGCTGTCTCGGAATATTCAATTGTAATTTTTATTTTTATATCGGAGGAATTAAGTAATTCTTATTCCTGTAAGTTCTTTGAGCATTTCATATGATATTCAGATTTTATAAAATTTATAAAAATGAAATCATATGAATCGATTTTGATCAATTCTGATCGTTCGTTATTTTATATAATCAGGTAATCCAATTTTGGTATTTATCAGCTTTCTCGTCACTGTTAAATTTACTTATCAATGAATGTTTCTTTACACATTTTCTGATCTTGAATTACTGTGGTATTTACTTCAATATGTCAACAAATGCTGAATCTTTTTATATCTTATAATCGCTTCCGGTTTATCTACTACTCCGACCTTTTTTATCATTAACTTTTCTCTTACCGGATTATAATCTATGGTTAAGGCTCATCTCACAGGAATTTACATTTGCCATACCATTAACATATTGAGTTTTAGATGATGAAATATCCAACGGTCAAAGCCTCCTTCCTTTCGTTCTCGTTCCAAAATTTTATCCGGATATTCTTTTTCTCTTATACTTTTTTCTGTTCAGAAGTCAGATATCAATTTTCTCTTATTATTATAAATTATCAATTTTAAAAATTGTTCTCTACACACTCCGCTTACAAAACGCTCATAACCAAAATGTATAGTTGCTTTTTTAAAACTTTCTAACCTTCAAATAACAATTATTCTTGTTACCCTTTTCTGATCTGGTTCTTCATCTTATACTCTTGGCGAGTATATATGAAACTATGTAACAGATTAAAAAAATATCTTTTTGAAATTCCCTTTCTCGTCAGGAACTTCTTTTCTTTTGGATTGACTTAATAATAACACCCAAATGCTTATTTGTCAATATAATTTTAAAATAATTTTGTTAAAATTAGAAAGAATTGAAATTGTAATATATATATCAGAAAATTCAAACAATTATAAATACGATTAGAAATAGTTATAGCCATTTGCAATATATTCGGGGTTTTGCTATTGTTTCCATCCATAAATGCATGATACACTAAAAAATAGATGAAAAATACAGGCTATGGCATTGGGATAAAGAAAGGAGACCTACAGATATGGGAGGATTTTTTGGCGTTGCATCAAAAGAAGCATGTAATCTGGATCTTTTTTATGGAACAGATTATCATTCGCATCTTGGAACCCGCCGCGGAGGTATGGCTACTTACGGAAGTGATGGCTGGAAGAGAGCGATTCATAATATAGAAAATTCGCCGTTCCGTACAAAATTTGAAAAAGATGTTGATACAATGAAGGGAAATATTGGAATTGGATGTATTTCAGATTATGATCCACAGCCAATTCTGATCCAGTCGCATCTGGGGTGCTTTGGAATTACGACAGTAGGTAAGATCAATAATGCGGATCAGCTGATCCGGAATCTTTATGAAAATGGACATACACATTTTCAGTCTATGACCAATGGACAGATCAATTCTACAGAGCTGGTTGCGGCATTGATCTGTAAAAAGGATTCGTTTGTTGAGGGAATCCGTTATGTGCAGTCAGTAGTTGAAGGCTCGATGACACTTCTGCTTCTGACAGAGAATGGAATTTATGCAGCCAGAGACCTTCTCGGACGTACACCGGTTGTGATCGGAAAGAAAGAGAATGCATACTGCGTTTCCTTTGAAAGCTTTGCATATATCAACCTTGGATACACAGATTACAAAGAGCTGGGACCTGGAGAAATCGTCTACGTGACACCGGAATCTGTGGAGACTGTAAGTCCTGCATGTGAAAAGATGAGAATCTGTTCGTTCCTGTGGGTATACTATGGATATCCTACTTCTTCTTATGAAGGGGTTGGTGTAGAAGAAATGCGTTACAACTGTGGAAAGCTTTTAGCACAGAGAGATGACCATTCGATCGACGTGGATATTGTTGCAGGAGTTCCGGATTCGGGTATTGCTCATGCGATAGGCTATGCAAATGAATCAGGTATTCCGTATGCAAGACCATTTATCAAATATACTCCGACCTGGCCAAGATCCTTCATGCCGACAACACAGAGTCAGCGTAATCTGATCGCCAGAATGAAACTGATCCCGGTACATAGTCTGATCGAAGACAGGAGCCTGCTGCTGATCGATGATTCTATCGTGCGTGGCACACAGCTCCGTGAGACGACAGAGTTCCTGTATCAGAGTGGCGCAAAAGAAGTGCATGTCCGCCCGGCATGTCCACCGCTTTTGTACGGATGCAAATATTTGAACTTCTCCCGTTCCAAATCAGATCTGGATCTGATCACAAGAAGGATTATCCGTGAGTGGGAAGGCGACAATGATGTCAATGTACTGGGTGAATATGCGGATCCGAACAGTGACCGGTATGCAGCAATGCTGGAGGAAATCCGTAAGAGACAGAATTTCACTTCACTTCGTTATCACAGACTGGATGATCTGATCAAATCAATCGGGATTGATGCATGCCAGGTATGTACCTACTGCTTTAACGGTGTGGAATAACAGGTAAATGAAAATATAAAACAGGTGTCCACGTAAGTATATCTTAGTGATATATCCCAGTGGGCACCTGTTTTTGTATATACGATTTTGGTGTATAAGGTGATGTGGAATGGTGTACAAAGCATGCGGAGCGGCAGCTCCTTCTGCAAAGCTGCACTATAGCAGCAGATCATCTATCTTCACATAGTCTCCCATCCGGTATGCTTCAATTGCATTTCCATTGATCACATAGAACTTTTCATTTGCATACACACCGCGGGTTCCAAGATAAGAATTACCGTTGACTTCCTCCTGCATCTGTACCTGGAAGCCCTGATCTTTATCGTAAGAAAGGATCACATACTGGTTGGCAGATCCGGAAAGCGGAAAGCCGATCAGATTCTTTTCCGGATCAACCAGTGCTGCACGGTAGTCAGAAAAAACATCCGAGTAATAGTACTGATCCAGTGTGTACTTGCTGACTTCCTTCACATCCGAAGGATCACTGATATCAAACATGGAGATCTTTACCCCGTTTGTAATGCCATTTTCATCGGTATCCATACCGATGCCAAGAAGCAGGTTATCACTGTAAAAATGCAGGTATTCCGAAAAGCCGGGAATTTTCAGCTTGCCAAGGATCTTCGGATTCTCCGGATCGGAAAAGTCTACGGAGAATAAAGGATCTGTCTGTTCATAAGTTACAAAGTAACCGGTATCGCCCAAAAATCTTGCGGAATAGATCTGTTCATTTTTGGCAAGATCCTCGATCTTACCGATTGTTTTCAAATTTGCATCCAGCACATAGACTGCATTGGACTGTGAAGAGCTTCCGACATTATGCGTAACCGTTGTCACCAGCCGCAACGTATTGTCATACTCATCAATGCTGAAGGAATCGTTCAGATATCCTTTTACTTTGCCCTGGGCAGAGCCGGAAAGTTTTCCTTTATTGTAAGACAGCTTGCGGAGGATCGTCTGATTCTTTGCCGCAAGATTATCTGCGAGGATACTGCTGTTCGCATACTCGTAAATATAAATGTTGTTCTCACTCACATAGACTTCGCCATTCTCAGACATGACTGCTTTCTGGTCTGCTGCCTCATCCGGACTGGAAGCGGAAACGGAGCTGACAACAAGGTACTGGTCTGCTGCATGGTTCGTCGGGAGATAGATATCCGACTGCTTCAGAAGATTGTCACCAACAAGCGGAACATAGGAAGGATAATCTTTTTTGGTGATCGTATCGTAAATATAATAGTCGCTGAATACATACAGATATCCGTCTTTAAAACGTGAAGTGCGGTAGTAACCACTCTGATCCACGGTTCCGATGGATTTCGGATTGTTGATATCTGCCAGATCATAAGTCTGGATACGGGTACAGCTGCCGCGGTACAAGGTTTTACTGTCAGAATCAACCTGCGTGTTCTGCATGTTGCCAAGGACAAAAAGCTTCTGGTCACTCAGGTAAAATTCGGATGCCTGAAAATTCTCATTCAGCGAAATACCGGAAACAACCTTCATCTGATCAGACCGGATATCTACAATGGAAATTTCCTGTGAGTTTGCTTTCAGTGTATAAAGATAACTTCCATCCGTTTTTACAATGTCTGCTTCACCGACGCTTTCTGTGCGGACGTTGGTATCGGAAAATGAAGTATCCACAGCACGTGCAGAGGCTGTTGAAGAATCCGAAGAGGAGCTGGAACTATCGGTGCGTGCACCACTGTCGGCTGTTTCAGTTGAATACATGACAATTCCGCTGTCGGTTGAACCGGTAACAGATGAAGAATCCAACTCATCCTGATAAGATTGCAGGTATGTGTAGATTTCATCATAATCGGTTGCCGTCTCTAAAGTATCGGAAGAGACAAGCTTACCGGAGGATGTACCGATTGAAGAACTGCCTTTTGTGGAAAAAGTGGCTGAGTCTGAAGAAAGATTCTGCTGGCGGATGTGGGCGCCAATGCCGACAACCAGTACCAGTGCGGCAGCGATAAGTCCTCCGCGCATCCGGTGGCCGCGGGAAAATCCATGCTTTTTCGGGATATGTCCGGAAGCCTGAGTGCTGTTATGCTCTTCCAGCATTTTCATAATCTGATCCGGTGCAAGGCTTTCCGGAACAGGAGTTTTTTCCGTAGATTGTTTTATTTTATCCAGTATTTCTTTTTCGTGATCTGTCATATGAAACACCTCCTATTACTCTTTTATCCTACTCTTTCAGAAGCCAGCTCATCTTTTCGAGGGCACGCTTTCTGCGGGAGCGGACTGTATTCGGGTTCAGCCTTAGCATTTTTCCAATCTCTTTACTGTTGTAACCGCCATAGACGGATAAGCCGATGATCAGCTGATCGTCTTCATCGAGAATAAGAAAAGCACGTTCCACATCTGTGCGGAGTCCGTCACAGTATGTGGCAGAAGCATGATCTTCTTTCAGCTCGGTCTCGGTCCGTTCACGGCTCTTTAACTTCCGGCGGCACACATTTGCCAGAATCTGAAAGATCCAGGAACGGAATGCTTCTTCTTTGCGTAATTTATGTATGTTCTCATAGGCGGAAAGAACGGCTTCACTGACGGCGTCTTCTGCATCCTGCGGATGATGCATCATGCAGAGTGCAAAACGATACAGATCCTGATAAACCGTCTTATATAATTCTTTAAATGCAATTGCATCGATCATAAAGTCCCTCCTCTCATAACAGGTTCTTTGTATATAAGAGTATAAAAAAGTCGGAAGTGTTGCAAAAAGGGACAGAAAAATTTCCGTCCCTTTTAAATCATATCATTGTCTGAGAAAAATTAACCTCTGTAATAATTGATCAGACATCCTTTGAGGATGATCTCACGTTCTGCATCCGTCAGATCACCGAGCTTCAGATCAATCTCCTTCAGATCATCGCCTACGACATAAGCCTTGATCGTGGAAGCTTTATCTTCTACTGCTTTGCGGATATCCGGCACGAAGAGATAGTCACCGTTCCTGAAAGAAAGCTTTGTGTGTTCCTCTTCGGTAATAAACGGAAGCATGCCCCAGTTGATCAGGTTCGAGCGGTAACGTTTGGTTGCGTACTCATTCGCGATATTCGCCCAGCCGCCGAGAACCTTCTGGCAGGAAGCAGCCTGCTCACGGGCAGAACCATCACCAGGTTTGACCGCGAAAATGGTACTTCCGACACCGATATTTCCTTTGCCGACTTCCGGATAAGACTTCTGGATTGCTGCCATCACCGGTTTTAATTCATCCAGTACATCCAGTGGACAAGTACCTGCTTCAATCGCTTTCTGGGCTTTCTGGACCTCTTTCGCGCGTCCTACATAGGCAGGATCCTTTCTGGAAAGTGCAAATTCAGCAAGTCCAAGCGGGTTGGAACGATAAGAAGAAGTCTCGCCGGACGGGATCAGTTCGTCTGTCGTTGTAACCGGATCGTGGATCTCAGATACGACCTTCAGGATCAGATTCTCAGGAAGAGCGCTCATTGCCGGCCAGTCTTTGATGTTCGGTCCGAATTTGATCTCAACCGAAGGATCAGCAACGCCGTGGCTGTCAAATACACGGTTGGCGTAAATTCTGGAATCAAAGTGGTAGGTCGGGTTCTTGTATTCAATATCAAAATCTGTTGCCGGAGTAAGGAAACCTTTGTTCGCAGCAGTTGCGGCAATGGAACGTGCATCCATAAGGGCAACAGATGCGATCTGTCCACTCTGCAGCTTGCTTCCTTCACGGTTCGGGAAGTTACGGGTAGAGTGACGGATGGAAAATGCATTGTTTGCAGGAGTGTCCCCTGCACCGAAGCACGGTCCGCAGAAGGCAGTCTTCACGATCGTACCGGCTTCCATCAGGTCAGCAACCGCACCATTTTTCACAAGCTCCATGTAGATCGGTGTACTTGCCGGGTAAACACTGAAGGTAAATTCATCTGATCCGATGTATTTGCCACGGATGATGTCTGCGGCAGCACAGATATTTTCAAAACCGCCGCCGGCACAGCCTGCGATGATACCCTGATCGACATAAAGCTTACCATTTACGATCTTGTCCTGAAGAGAGTAATCCACAGCACCGTCCAGGCTTACCAGCGCGCGCTGCTCTACATCGTGGAGAACATCTGCAAGGTTGGCATTGACATCCTCGATGGTGTAGACATTAGACGGATGGAACGGCATGGCGATCATAGGCTTGATCTCGCTCAAATTGACGTATACAAGACCGTCATAGTAAGCGACTGCGCCAGGCTCCAGTTCCCTGAAGTCATCACTTCTTCCGTGGATATCGTAGAACTCTTTGATCTTGTCATCGGTTCTCCAGATAGAAGAAAGGCAGGTTGTCTCTGTCGTCATAACATCGATTCCGATACGGAAGTCTGCACTTAATTTGCCAACGCCAGGTCCGACAAATTCCATGACCTTGTTATTGACATAGCCATTGCCGAAGGTTGCGCCGATGATCGCAAGGGCAACGTCCTGCGGTCCGACACCTTTCACCGGTTCGCCGTCCAGATAGATTCCGACAACGCCCGGCATCTTGATATCATAAGTCTTGTTCAGAAGCTGTTTTACAAGTTCCGGTCCGCCCTCTCCCATTGCCATGGTACCGAGTGCACCATAACGGGTGTGGCTGTCAGAACCAAGGATCATCTTGCCGCCGCCTGCGAGCATTTCACGGGCAAACTGGTGGATAACGGCCTGATGAGGCGGAACATAGACACCGCCGTACTTCTTCGCACAGGTCAGTCCAAACATGTGGTCATCTTCATTGATCGTACCGCCGACTGCACACAGAGAGTTATGGCAGTTGGTCAGAACATAAGGGATCGGGAATTTCTCCAGTCCGGATGCTCTTGCAGTCTGGATGATTCCGACAAAGGTAATGTCGTGCGAAGTCAGCTTGTCAAATTTGATCTGAAGCTGCTGCATATTACCGGAAGTATTATGCGCACTTAAGATCCCATAAGCCATTGTCTCTTTTGCAGCAGCTTCTTTTGTTGTCTCAATACCTGTCTTGCTTTTTACGGCAGCAAGTGCATCGGGTGCATCTGCAATTACCTCAGTACCGTGTAAAAGATAGGCACCGCCTTCGTATAATTTCACCATATCATGTCCTCCTATTTTCTGTTTTCTATAAATTTCATGTGGTCTGCGACCATCAGAGCAATCTTAAATGTCAGGGCGTCCTCAAAGACTCTGACATCCAGCCCGGTCTGCTTCTGGATCTTCTCCAGCCGGTAGACGAGCGTATTCCGGTGGACGAAAAGCTGTCTCGCTGTCTCCGAAATATTCAGGCTGTTTTCAAAAAATTTATCAACTGTGGATAAGGTTTCTTCGTCAAACTGATCAACGGTATTTCCGGCAAATACTTCTTCCAGGAACATCTCGCATAAGGAAACGGGAAGCTGGTGGATCAGCCGTCCGATACCGAGTTCGCGGTAGGATAAAATATTGCGTTCCGGATAGAAGATACGTCCCACATCCAGAGCCATGCCAGCTTCTTTGTAAGACTGTGAGACCTCTTTGAGTTCGGGAATGATGGTTCCGAAGGAAAGCCGGACATTGACCATAGCTTCGGTGTTGATCGCATTCACCAGCATATCGGCAGTCGAACGGATCGTATCATAATCATCCGTACTGTCAAGGGACTTGATCAGAATAATATGTCCCTCATCTACGGCAGTAACAAAATCACCGGTTCCCGAGGAATAAATCCCACGGATCATATCCAGGACGATCGTGTCATCCGGATTCTTCGGTTCGATCAGATAGACGACTCTGCGCTGCTCAACTGTAATACCAAGCTTTTTCGCCTGATTGTAGATATCTACGAGAAGCAGGTTATCCAGGAGCAGGTTCTGGATAAAACGGTTACGGTCAAGACGTTCGCTTCCGGATCTTAAAAGGCTCTCCAGCTGGCAGACACTTAAGCGTCCGCTGGTATGCACATCAATCTCATTATTGTGCTCGATTACGAAAATATAAGTCAGTTCATCATCATCATAAACCGGAAACAGACCATAGCATTCATCCAGGTGCTCCTCCGATACGCCGGTAACCTCCAGCTCTTTTAAAAATGAGCAGACAGCTTTTTTTACTGCAGGCTTCTCATTACCTACAGCTGCAAGCATCACTCCGTCTGTGTTCCAGATGGAACAGTTACACTCGATGATATCCCCTATTTCATTGATTGTTCTCTGTAAAATCTGGTTGGATAACAATCCGTTCACCTCTCCATTCTTTTCAATATATGACAAATGGGAGAATTGTGAAATTCCCCCATCTTCTTCTGACAATACAATCTGATATTATTTTAGCAAATGTTTCACACTTTAGCAAGCTAAAATGAAAAACGTTCTCTCTTATTCGTCTTCGCGTCTGTCAAGCATGGCAGCAACGATTTCAAGAATCACAGCAAGACCGATGATGGATGCAGCGGCAATCTTTCCGGCAGTGCCGGTTGCAGCCTGTGCGATACCGCCGACAACCGGAACAGAAAGCTTTACTTTTCCGATGTAGTTGTTGTAAGGGATCGGATTCATATCTTTTTCCTCATTGGCATCCCCTTTGGTGATAAACTGTCCCATCGCCGGGCTGTTGGATACTACACGGTGGGTGATGATCGAGCCGTCTGCATTGTTGCTGTAAAAAGCAATGACATCATCTTTGACGATCGTGTCTGGTTCTTCATATCGGACATAGACCAGGCTTCCCGTCGGGATCGCCGGTTCCATGCTCCCACTGATCACGGTGTACATCTGAAAACCAAAAGCTTTCGGAAGCGTCAGCGGAATACAGGCAAGAATCAGTACTGTCAGTAAAACAGTGCCCAGTGCACTGCAAAATGCAGCCACCGGGCTTTTCTTTTTCTTCGTTCTCTTCAAAAAAGACTTCTCCTTTAGTGCCGCGCTTTTTTATTTTGCACGTTTTTTCAAGAATACGATCAGTCCTACGAGAGCTGCTACCGCAACAACGATAATGCCGATCCCTGCTGCAATCGGAGTTTTGCTCGTTTTGTCTTTCGCATCGATATTTCCTTTTGGAGTGTCTTCATCATCCAGATCTACCAGAGACTTTGGTGTCTGTTCATCCTCAGATGTTGCAGTATCTTTATCTTTAGCTGTCGTATCCTGAGAATTGTTATCTGTCGTTGTACCATCGGTTGTACCGGTTGTGGTTCCGTCTGTTGTGCCACCGGTAGTTCCGGTTGTAGTGCCACTGGTAGTTCCGGTTGTAGTTCCACCGGTAGTTCCGGCAGTTCCACCGGTTGTGCCGCCTGTCGTGCCACCTGCTGTACCGACATTACCGGTACCTGTGCCAGGAGTTGCTGTACCAGGAACAGTCGTTGTGATGGTGGTTGTTGTTGTAACAACACGGTCTGTAGCACCCGGTTTGTAGGTAAACGTAAATACATTCTCAGATTCATTATTACTCAAAGTCTTGGTAAGTGCAAGAGCATCTGGAATATAATTTTCAATATACTGATAAGCGACGATTGGTTTGTCACCGACATTTCCGTAGAAGGTCTGGCTTTCTGCAAGCGCCTTACCGGAAGCATCCTGATAGTTTACGGTGTAGGCAACCATGTCCTTTTTGATTCCATAGGCTACTACATAGTCGGCATCGCCGGTTACATTGTCTAATACAGGAGAAGCAAGAGCTTCTTCATTGTCACGTCCGCTGAGACGGATTCCTTTGATATAGTATTTGTCATCGGTTACCTGAACGTCCTTCAGATTAAAAGTAACAGTAGAACCGGCGACAACAGAATCCCGCTCCATCTTAGCCTGGCCGTTTATCGTTCCTTTATTACCTGCCGATAAAGTTACCTTATAGGTATACCCGTTAGCAGCCATAACGCTCATCGTGGATGCACCGATCGTCATTGATACAGTCAGAAGAGAAACCAGTAATTTTTTCCATCTTTTCATCTGCTTACTCTCCTTTCCGTCTGCGTTTCTTTGTGTTCTTGTTATATGTGTAGATTCCGTATGCCAGAAGGATCAGTCCACTGATCAGTGTAAGTACACTAAAGAGAAGGACTCTTGCGGTATCACCGGTCTTTACGGTATTGGTTGTCTTGACGATTTTCGTCTTGGTAATGGTATTGCTTACTTTTACCTTTTCCACTGCAAAGTTCATACGAAGCTTTGCGAGCGTGTTCTGATAACCATTGCCCTGTGTCTCACCTTCGATACCGATGGTAAGGTGTACGGTTCCGGTACCATTGGAAGCAAGACGGCCGAGGTAGAAATATTTCTCGGTAGAGTTTCCAAGCTCCTTCAGACCTTCACCGGTCTTAGAAGAACCTTCACCTCCGACGGTATCACTGTTATAGAGTACCTTTTCGGTATTGTCACTTCCAACATAAGTCAGCTTGTATTCGTAAGCACCACCTTCAGCGGATTCCTGTGCTTCCTCCAGTGTCTGGATGATCTCATTGGTCATGTACCAATCGGTCTCGCCTTTATCGGAGTTCTTCAGCTGAACCTTCAATTCGATGCTGTCACCCGGCTGGATATTTGCCAGCTCGTCAGTAACATCGGAGCTTTTAAAATTACTGTCCATCTTGCCGCCGGTGAAATTAACCTGCCATCTGTCGGCTCCCTGAGAATCCTTTGCAAATGCAGTTGTGTGTACCCCTGCTGCCATTATCACTGTCATGGCGAGGCACAAAATTTTCTTTTTCATACTCTGTACCTCCCTACTGTAAGCTCATTGTTGTTTCGTCGTCTGATACATTTACGTCCACGCCCCAGGCACTCTTGATCGCGTCCTTTGCGTTGTGTGTCTGAACTGCATCCACCTCTGCGTCAATGTGGAAGGTGTAACCATTGTACTTGTAAGTATAAGTGATGGTTTTGTCCTTTACTGTTTTCTCTACCTCTGTTGCAATCTTCGGATCAATGCGGAGTGTGTCAGATAATGCTGGTGTGGTATCTCCGGCTTTTACTGCCTTTGTGTAATAAAGAACGGTTCTTTCGTCGGTGGTCTGCTGATCTGCAACTACCCAGCCGTTAGCGGTAAGGAAATTCAGTTCGATCAGATCTGGTGAAAGAGTGGTGTTCTTATTGCCCTCTTTGTCCTGCCAGCTCTTGGTAAGGATCACACGCACGAAGGTGTCGATGTTACCGCTGTTCTGAACACTGAGCTCTTCTTTGTATTTCTTTCCGGGTGCGAATTTCTCCTTTTCTCCGAGAAGGCCTGTCAGGAGTTCCCCGTTTGTTACTTCTTGCTGGTTCTTAGATGTAAAATCCTGGCTGCTGACGACATCGCCATTCTCTAAAAGAGATACGCCGATATTCTGCATCTCGATCTGTGCGGAATAATTCTCACTGTAGTAGGTGAGTGCGGCACGTGTACTGCCGACAGTACTGCCAATCAACAGGAGCGCTGATGCTGTCAGAAGCAGGGCCGATTTTTTTGGAAATGATTTCTTTTTCATATTCGTTCCCTCCTATTCTGTGGTTTTACTGTCTTCTGTTGTCTCAGTTGTGATTACATGATTCCAGTCTGCATATGGGTTTCCATTTTCATCGTAAAGAACCGGTGTGCATTCCTGGATAACTACGATATTGAATTCTTCCGGTTTATCCTTCCCTTCCGGGAATTTGTAAGAGATATTGAGTTCCGTTGAGGTTAACTCTTTTGCCGGAAGAACTTCTTTATAGTGCCAATAACCATCATTTTTGGCTTCCCATTTATCCGGATCAGCAGTATAGGTAAGTTCCATTGGGGCAAATGCTGTTACTCTTACGAAGCAATCATAATCACCGTTATTTTTAATGGTGACATGTTTTACTTTTTCGCCTACTTTTTCCACTGGGACAGTTTCGGTAAATCCCATATTCATCTTCACACCGCCACCGGCTGTCGTATAAGTTGTAAAGTATGCCATTGCACTTCCAACTGCCAGGGTTCCGGTAAGAGCAAGTGTTGCCGCTGCCATGATAAGTGGTTTCTTATGTAACTTTCTCATTCCGACTCCCCCTTCCTAGTTCTTTGCTGGTTCGGTGTACTGATACTGATCATATTCGTCCAGTTTGAAATTATTTTTTACACCGTAGCCGCCATTCATATTGTTATTGATATCATTTGTAAATGAAACGGATGCAGGAGTGTTAGTTGTACCTCTATCAGTTGCTACAATCGTTGTCGTTTGATCATTTGCTGAGGTAAGTTTGTAGCTTGCACCGCTGTACACTTCTGTAACTTTTACCGCAGCTCCTGCAGGGATCTTTGTAATTGTTACGGAAGATTCACCTGCGGCTTTAAAGTCAAGGGACTCGATGCGGGTTTCTGTTTTATCGCTCTTACGTGGTGTAATATCAATCTGGAATACGAAGGTTGTTTTCTTACCGGTTGTTGCATTATGATTTGCAAGTGTTTTATAGATCTTCAGATCACCATATCTTGCATGTTCTTCCGGTTTCAGACCAATTGCGTTGGTATCTGTCAGATCGTAGATCCAGGTATCGTTACCATTGCTGTAATAATTGTTGGTCGGAAGTGATACCAGGTAAGGGGTAAAGGTATAGGTATAATTCGTGGTAACTACTTCCGGTGTATCTACAAGGTAAAGTCCTGTAGCAAGATCAGCCAGACTTCCGGTTCCAGCTGCTAAAGTAACTGTAGTGGTTGGTTTTACGGAATCTTTCAGCAGCTTCTGTGCCTCTTTGGCACGTGCAGCCCATTTGCTTGCTGCATCGTTATTATCAGCCCTTACCGAAGATACATCCAGTTCGGTGAAAGCTCCGGTTGCGGTATAGTTACCGGATACGTCTACATCTGCCACCTTATAAAGATTCACTGGAATGTTAGTGCCATCAGCTGTCAGTTCGTTGCCTTCCCCGCTTACACTGAATGCAACCGAACACTTCTGGTCCGTATCGATCGCATTCGCAGCTCTGGCACCAGGCAGAGTGAGAAGCGGAAATGCAAGAGCGAGAGCTAACAAAAACGTTGTTCCTTGTTTTAATCGTTTATTCATCATCGCCTCATGTCCTCCTTAAAAATCTTGGTTATTCTTTGTGAGCTTTTCTCTTGGAAAGGAATCGCAAGAGAATGATCACAAGAATCGTGATTGAAAGTCCTAAAATTAAATAAAGCATATAATAATTCTGAATGGCTTTTACCATAGAATCTGTAACTGATTCGGTAGCATCCTCTTCGCCGTTATATGGAACTCTGGTTCCTCTTACGAGAAGACGATGGGAGTTGACTCCATATGGTGTACAGGTAAATAAAGTTACCTGGTCTTTTCCTTCTTCAATCTGGAGTGCTTTCTCCAGTGTTTCATGATCGTCTTTGTCTACCATCGGAAGAATCTGGTCTACCTTGTAGGCAAGGACTTCGTCCAGTACATGGATGTAAAATTTATCGCCAACTTCGAGCTGATCGATATCGGTAAAAAGCTTTGCGCTTGGAAGTCCACGGTGTGCTGCGAGAACACTGTGGGTACTCTCCCCTCCGATCGGAAGCTTTGTGCCGTTCAGATGTCCGACACCGGTCTGCAGATCCTTGTCACCGGTACCATGGTAAATGGCAAGCTTGATGTTGATCTTCGGAATGGAAAGGTATCCCATTACTCCGTCATCTGCAACGTTCAGGATCTTCCAGTATTCGGTGTCTTTGATGTCATTTTCATCTTCACCAAATACATCTCCGTAGAGGTTGTTCTGCTGAATGGTATCATTGAAAGCTTTTGCTTTCTCCCACTCGGATGTGAAGTCCTCTGATTCCATGTCCTGTATTGTATTGTCATAGCTGCTGATCAGCTGATTCTGTCTGTAGGTGTTCCACTGGTTGGATACCGTCGGGTAGATCAGAATCCCAAATCCTATCAAGAATAACAGACCGAAAAGGAAGGTTGAGATTTTTCTTTTCATAGGCATATTCCCTTTCTCGTTCTTATTCTCTTTTTAAGAGGTCTCATTTTTCTTCTTTTGAAGCTTCTTCTCCTTTAAGTATAACACAAGGATGAAGATTGTGGTAATTACAAGACCAATAATTACCCATAAAAGATAATTTGTATGAAGACTAATTCCGCTGAGAGGTGTCTTCTCATCGGCAACTTTCTGTTCCACATAAGGTACTCTGTGACCACGGACCAGAAGCCGCTCGGTATTGACTCCGTATGGAGTACAGGTAAGAAGTGTTACAAGATCTTTTCCTTCTTCTACTGCAAGAGAGGAAGTTTCTTCCGGTTTTACTACGGAAATCTTGTCGACTTCATAACATAATGTTTCGTTTAATACATGGATCAGAAAATGATCGCCTTCTTCCAGCTGATCCAGATCGGTAAAAAGAGACGCACTCGGAAGTCCACGGTGTGCGGAGATAACGGCGTGTGTACTTTTACCGCCGATTGGAAGAGAGCTTCCTTCCAGATGTCCGGCTGCCTGTTTGAGAACATCTTCCTCGGTGGTGTGGTAGATCGGAAGTTTGATGTCAATCTTCGGGATTTCCACGATTCCCATCATCTCATCACCGGCAATATTCAGAGCATCCATGTAGGACTGGTCTTCTTTGTCACTGGCTGAGGCTACTGCAAATGAGTCAGGAAGGATACTTGGAAGTAAGGCTTCGTTGTAAGCTTCTGCTTTCTGCAGTTCTGCGTCATAATCAATCTCATGTGCTGCATCCTTTTCGGATACAGTCTGTTCATAACTGCTGATCAGTTGCTTCTGCCTGTAGTTATTCCACTGGTTTGCAACGAATGGATACAGCAGTAAGGACAACCCGGCTAAAAATATGATGCCAATAATAAGTTTGTTTGCTTTGCGTTTCATCCGAACTCTCCTTGCTGTTGTATTATTTTTTAGGAATCCGGGGCGACCTGCCCCGGATTCAATATCTGATTATAAATAATTATTGCAATTATTTGTTGTCTGATTTCTTGCGGCTTGCGAAGAACAGACCAGCTGCTGCGATCATGATAACGCATCCAGCGATTGTGAAGATTGTAGTACCGATACCACCTGTATGTGGAAGGGAATGTAATTTTGTATCTGAAACATTTGCTGTAGCTACTGGATTATCTCCGTTTTCAATTGTTACATTATCAACAGGTACTACTGAATATCCTGCAGGAGCTTTTGTTTCGACGATTTTGTATTCGCCATTATCAAGACCTTTAGCTACTACTACACCATCTTTAGCAACAATATTTGTTACTTTAGTAATGTTAGTATCAGCAATTTCTTCAGCAGTTGCTTTTTGGTAAATAGAAACGCCACCTTTTTCTTCAACCTTTACGAACTTGATTGCAGTTGTACTGTTTTTAGGAGTAATACTGAATTCTGCACCTGCTAAAAGCTTATTACTTGTAGCTCCTTCAACATAGTTTTCATCATATTTGTTGATTGTGATAGAACCTAATTTACCATTTACGTTTGGTGTATTGCTTCCTTTATCACTGGATGCTGTGTTTGAAAATCTATCTGCATCTGTAATCTGTGCTGTTACTTCTACTGTTACAGTCTGACCAGCATGAGTGTTTGTTCCTTTAATTCCAATAAAGTTTTCTGTAAATCTTACACGCACTTTATCTGTAGTTGGGAGTGTTGATGCACTACCATCAGCACCAGTCTCGGTTACAACATTTACTAATGTATAATCAGTGCCTTTACTTAATTCGCTTCCATTAACTTTTACTTTTACGTCAGTCACTTTCATACCTGTAGGTTCGTCAGTAATCTGGAATGTTCTATCTTCTGTATCTTTATCATAACTTGGGAATACAGCTGTAATAGTAAATGAAATTTCCTGTCCACGTTCTACTACCTTGTATGTTGTTTCTCCATTTGCATCTGTGAAAGTTTTTGTAAGTGTATATGTAGAACCTTTAGCATCGATTGTTTTATCTGCTGGTTTCATTAATCCATCAGTGCCGTACTCGTAAACAGCTTCGCCCATTGGATTGTATGTTGTTTTACTAGACTGTGCATAAACATAATATGCGCCAATATCAAGGTTATCAAATGTTACGCTTGTAGTATCAACATTCTCCTTTGTCTTTATTGGTGTAAGAGAGTCACGGTTTTTTGCAATCTCAGCCCAATCAATAGTTATCGGGTTTTTCTTAAGATCAGTTACTTCCTTATTTGTTATACCTTCTTCAAGTTTCCACTCACTTTTAGCAGCATCCCATCCTACAACTTTATAAATACTTAATGTTGTTTTTTCATTCGGTACTAATCCCTGCACGGTAATAGATCCTTTTGTTGCTGGTGTAGCAGGTGCTTCTTGATCTGATTCGCCAGCTGCAAACGATGTCATACTCATTCCGAGTACCATAGCCAGTGTTAATAACACTGCAAAGATTTTTCTCATCTTCTTCATATTGTTGTCTCCTTTTCTTTTAAGGGCTTTGCCCATTTTTTATTGTCCCCTCATATGGGATAATAACGTTTTTGTGTGGCAAGAAGCCACTGAAAAATTAATCCTTACAATTATTTTTTCAGCACCTCCTTGCATTTGTTTTTATATAAGATCCATGCGGCTGCGAACATAAGTAAGATACCGCCAATCATATACAAGTAAATTCCGGTGCCTCCGGTGTGAGGCAGTTCATAAAGCAAATCATTTGCCACTGTAATGACGTATGTATTATTTGTTGTTTCAACTTTTACATTTGTATTATCTGAAACGGTAATACCTTTATCATTTACTGTTACAGTGATAGGATTTGCCAGCTTGGTATAACCTGATGGTGCTTTCGCCTCAGTCAGTGTATAAGTACCATAAGCAATATCACCTTCCAAGACCAGACCATTTTCATCTGAAATGTAAGTTCCATTTGTATTTGTGCCAATCTTTACTACATTTTCATTACTGTCTACCAGAGTAAATTCTGCACCTTCCAGATAAATATCCGGTGTACCTTCTGCATGTCTTGTTTTCAGAATTTTAATTTTCTGAGCACTCTTGGTATTTGTAATAGTATACTGATTACCGGATCCACTATAAGTTACTGTGTATGTCGTTCCACTGATAGTTGTTGTTCCATCTGCGTTAATCATACTATACTTATGACCATTATAATTAATTGTCCCGTTTGTGTCATCCAGCTTCAGCTCACGAACACCGCCATAATTGTCTGCCTCTTCTACAGTGAATGAACCCATGTGATTATTTCTAGGTAACAATTCAAGAGTGCGTCCGGAAACTGGATTTCCAGTTTTATCAACTAACTGTACTAAAACGGTATTCTTTGGATCACTGATTCCCACCCAATTTTTTTTGACCGCAATCTGTTCAACTTGAACAACTGGTTTTCTATAATTTTCTGTAACATTGCTGTCTTTCCACTTATAGGAAATCGTTGCTTCGCTGTTTGAATAGAAACCTGCCTTTTCTGATGATGTTCCAGTTTCAACTGCAGAATAACCATCTGAAGATGCATCTGTGTATTTATCACCTTTATTAGGATAAGCTCTCTTTTGATATTCATCAAATGCAGTCTGGTTTGGCACAACATTTGTAATGGACAGATAATAATAGTAATCTTTTTTGAAAGTATAATCATTTTCAAATTTTAGTGTTGCAGTTTTACTATCTTTATCATAACTTACCGTTGCAATTTTAGTAGTACCTTCGTAAACATCACTGGCAGCTAAAGAACCATCTGTTAATGTAAATTCACGTCCCTTGCCTGACACATTTGTGTAACCATTTGCGGTTTTCCGTGCGATATTTACTTTGATTTTTGTATTAGCTGTTGTATCAACATACTGGCTTAATGTATCAGTAATTGTAACATTTGAGCATGCCAACGTTAAGATGTCACCTGCAATACTTGTAAATTCTCCTGTAAGATCGGAAGGATCTGAATAATTAATCGCTCTTTTGGTACTTGCTGTAACTGCTCCAGATAGTCTCTCTAAAATACTTAATCCACTGATTTGTTCAGAAATATCGTATCCATTAGAATAAGTTCCACCATCTGGACAAGTTCCTTGATGCCAGTTCCATGGATATTTATTATCACGATAATCATGATCCCATTCTTTAATATTATCATGTGTATAAACATTAACAGAGCTTGGAAGTCCAATTCCAACTGCATAAAACCTCTCGCAGCTAATCTTACCAGCAGATGTTACTGCTGCCTCAAGCGTTTTTTTGCTTGTCTGATCTCCATATCCAGATTTGTTTGTTCCATAGTAAGTCGGTTTTCCATCTGTCAGGAAAATGACAATTTTCTTTGCATTTTCTCTATTACTGCTATTTATTGCGGTGGCAGCTTGGGATAATCCCTGGTCATAATTTGTTCCGCCATCTGCGGACAAATTTTTTACTGCTTTCTTCAGGCTAGTTCCATTAACCCAATCATCTGTTTTTGTTTTAGCTGATGAACTAAAGGTGACTAATTTGTAGTTTGTATCTACTGTTTCCTTTTTTGCATCAAAAACATCTACTAAGGCGTTAATTGCCTTCTTTGTATTTGTTAAATTACTTCCTTCCATACTACCAGAAGTATCAACCACTAATACAATATCAACAAAAGCTTTCTTTACATCGGAACCAATTGTTCCGGAAGCATTCAGTGTAATATCATATGTACCACCGGTATTACGTTTGATGTACTTTTCATGAAACATCTTGCTTTCAACAGTTTCACCAGAACCGCCATTCTGAGAATAGTTATTTTTAAATTCTACACTCCTGGAATTTCCAACTGCAATGTTCATATTTGTAGAAGTAATTCCGCTTCCGGCTACCGTACTGTCTACGAATATAGATGTATTTCTAGTATATCCCGATACATCTAATGTACCTGTTTCTTCGATATTGATGTCACCACATTTATCCTGTGGAATATTTACAATCGTACTTCCTCTGTAAACACCATTTTCATATGTCCAGGTCATATCATTATATGATAAGGTGCTTACATTTCCTACTTTAAATGAAAGATTCTTAGCCAATGTCTCTGCATCTGCAGCACTCAAACCGGTAATGGTTTTGGTTACAGTAACATTTGCTGTACCTGCTACAGGTGTCAATCTGTCTCGTGTAAATCTTACATTATCAATAAAGTTTCCGACTGTAGCATTATTGGATGCTGTACTACCTGCAACGAAGAAGAAACGTGTAGAATACTGATTACTTGCTACAGTATAAGTTCCCTGATGAGTTGTCCAAGAAAGATCTCCGTCTCTATAGGTAGCAACCATTGCTCCCGGATACTTTTCCTTATTATTGACAACGTCTAACACCTGATCCTGAGTCGTAATACTTTTAGCCAGGTCACTGGACATTGCAACAACATACATTGTATCATATTCTACCTCAGAGTTATCATTTCCGTTCGATCCTCGTGCTCTATGTGCCACCTGATAATTTAAAACTTCTCCAGGTGTCGTAAGGACATCCTGATATAATGCTCCGGCGGCTGCACAGTTAAGTTCTGCAAACTGATTTCCATCTGCTGCTGTTTCAGCTCCATGCCAATTATATCTCTGATCTCTTTCATCCTGACGTTTTAATGATATTCCTGATGTCGTTGTAACAATTTCGATATCCGCGCCTTCCGAATCAGACCATTTGGTACCTGGAGCTGTACCTGTTGTCTGCCAAACACCGTCTAATCTTTTATAATTTTCATTTGAGAACTGCCAGTTATTTGTATTCTGATGATAATCCGTAACAATTGGTGTCTCAAAACTTCCATTCTGTACTTCATAGTATCCGGTCACATTATATACAGAACTTGTTGCAAGTGCTGTTACTCCGTCCCTTGGCAAGCCGTACTCATTTAAATCATTTTTAGCATACGCTTTTACTTTATAGGTTACTAAGTTATTCCCATTATATTTGAGCGCTCCACCATTCAATGCAATGTAGAGATCTTTTCCATCAGTGCTAATATCTTTTCCGAGGTTTGTACCTGTCGTACTGGAATACTGTGTTGGAATCTGCTGTTCCTCAGCTGCACCATTTATGCTTCGATACCAAACATATCCAACATCTGCCGTTGTATCACTGTAATTAGCTGTCAGCTTTCCATAGTTTTCTGTAATACTTACTGTTCTTTGTGTATCAGCAACCTGAACATTATTGTTTTCCTGTGGGGTAGATTCATTTTTTTCTGCTTTTGGATTTTCTGGTTCAGTAACATCTTCTGTAGTTTTGTTAGTTGCCTTTTCAATTACATCAAAACATCCAACTACGATTGACTCTGTTTTCATCTCTACATCTTCTTCAAACTGAAGTGTATTTTCATTCAGTTCATATAATGTAGTTGTATTATTAGAAGAATCATATACAAATCCCATTGCATGGGTTGTATCTAATGCTGTGTTTTCAAAACGGAAATGAATCGGTTTTTCAGGAATCTGTGCATTTGCTTCAGGACTGACAGAAAATGATACATCTCCCATTATCGTCTGATGAATCGTATATTCAGTGATTCCACGAGCTTCCAGTTCATTCTGAATATTTTCGATTACGGTCGACTCTTCTGTTTCCGATTGTAGATTCATTTGTAGAGTTGCATTTTCTTCCGTTGACTGGAATGCTTCTCCCGGTATGGTAGCAAATAAAGTACCCTGTGAGACACCATCTTTCATGATTTCACTGGATAACTCCACTGTATCTGTTGGAACACGATGAACGGTTCCTTCATCAGCAAATGCTGATATCGCACTGCTAAGCACAAGTACCATGCAAAGCATGAATGCTATTAATCGTTTCTTTGTATTACTTTTCATGGCGTCCTCCTTCTATTCCTCAATTCTGACTTCATAATTGTTATCAAGTGCTCCGTCTATCAGCTTCAATAATTCAAGGGCACTGCGGAAATGCTGCTCTCGCTGCTCTTCCACCCAAGTAACGCTGCCCTGCCAGGTACCGTTCTGCTGATCCATGATTTTTATTAAAAAAGTTCTTGTATTTTTTTGCTTTTTATTCATGTCAGTTTTCATCTGCCCTTCCTAATTATTTAGACTTTTTTATCTTATATAGGTATTGTATCTGACAAAGCATTACGTGAATCATTACCAATAACAAAAAATATTAACTTTTTTAAGCTATAACAAGAAATAGTAATGTTTTTGTAATAATATAATGATTTGATACCAGGGGCAAAAGGTCAGAAAGCCGATGCAAGCTTGCTTGCAAGAGGATTTTTGACCTCTTGACCCGCCAAAAACATGAGTAAGTAGCCATTTTTCAAAGAAAAATGAGCGGATTACGAATGCTTTTGAGGATTGCGAGAGTGCAAAGCACGTAGTAATCTGGTATCAAAGGGGTCAAAATACCTTTTACCCCAACATCATGATTTGTAGGAGTGCGTAATATTTGTGTCTGACTCTACTATATGTATTGGGATATTAGAATAGAAGTAAAAGTGGGGAATAATGTGATGGAAGTGCAAAAAGTATAGATTGCGGGGGGCGCATAGAAAAGGAGCAATCTGGTTATAGCGGTGAGGGAGAGGGATTTTCCGGACAAAAAGATCCCGTGACTGATATTGGGGAGATGCACTGCATCTTAGACGGTGATCAGTCACGGGATGGGGGTAAGGGTTATTTAGTTTTTATTCAATGCCTAATTCTTTTAATAGTTTCTTTTGGTATTCGATGTCTTCTGCGGCACGTTCCAGATCGTTGTAGCGTTTGGTATTTAGAAGACATATGGTTAATTGGTTTAATTCTGCTCTGATTTCTTCTCTGCCTTCTTCTCTTGCGTCTTCTTTCAAAGTCTTTTCATACAAGTCTTTATCGTATGTCGTTAAGATCATATTTGTTACCTCCGTTTGGCATAACGTAGATAATTTACTTAGTATCATTCGATTCAATACCAAATTCTTTTAATAGTTTCTTTTGATATTCGATATCTTCGGTAGCACGTTCGAGGTCGCTGTAGCGTTTGGCTTTCAGAAGACATTTGTTTAGTAGTTTGAATTCATTTAATTCTGCTCTGATTTCAGCGCGACCTTCTTCTCTGGCATCTTCCTTCAAGGTTTTCTCATATAAGTCTTTATCATATGTCGTTAAGATCATATTTGTTACCTCCGTTTGGCATAACGTAGATAATTTACTTAGTATCATTCGATTCAATGCCAAATTCTTTTAATAGTTTCTTTTGATATTCGATATCTTCGGTAGCACGTTCGAGGTCATTGTAGCGCTTGGATTTTAAGAGATATTTGTTTAGCTGATTTAGATATTCCATACCTTCTTCTCTGCCTTCCACTCTGCCTTCTTCTCTGCCTCTAGCGCGTCCTTCCATAAGCCCTTCTTCTCTACCTTCCTCTCTGGCATCTTCCTTCAAGGTTTTCTCATATAAGTCTTTATCATATGTCGTCAGAATCATATTCGTCACCTCCGCTCGATGTTTCTTGAGAAAATCTGCCAACACATCCTGGTGAATACAGGTATCAATTGCTTTTTCTAATGCATCTTCTACAGAAGGTTCCGACTGTATATAGTCCCTGACACATTGGACGAATATGGAATATTCTTCAAGCCTTCTGCAGTGCTTCATCAGTTCCTGATTGTGACCATAGTTGATGTTCAACATGGTTGCGGTGCATTCCAGGCAAGGTGATTCGTTATCTGTATTTTCAAAGCAGTCTGAAAGCCTTAACTCCATGGAATCTGGCTGATTTTTTGTACCATTGTAAAAGACAATATATTTCGGTTTTGGAAGCCGGACTCTTTTTTCATGGTAGATCATCAGATTATTATCTGCAACATACTAAAGATCATTCTCCATAACCGGTCCTTATACTGCCGGTTGTGGGTTTGTTTGCTATGGCGAGATTTCTTCTTTTGTTTTCTCATTGCTTACCTCCATTATAATAGAAAACAGTTCATAAGTAAATTCGCCATATCTCATGTTTCATGTAGATATATAATTTTTTCTACAATCAAAGAATTCATATATCATATATGATTCGATTTTCTACATACGCCTATTCAAATGGTACTGGAGTTTTTTGTGAAAAGCAATTAAGAAAGAATAAAATTATAAGATAATTAAAAGGCACCGTCCGATCACATTCCGTGATCAGACAATGCCTGTATAATTCTTATTCATTCATGTAATGATATCTCTCACAATGCCATTCCTTTAAACGAATGCATTGCTGAGAATTTTAAGCAGTTCAAGTACGCTTACAAACTGTTGTGTAGAGTTACCTTCAATCCAGCGGACGATGCCCTGCCAGGATGAATTCTGGCGGTATCTGACATTGAGAAAGAAAGTCCCTTTTTGTCCACGATTCTCGATGAAATCTTCCGGTGACCGTACTTTATCAAGCCGGTCAACACCTGAAAACTGGGTTGAAGTGAAAGAACGTGCGCTGGTGGATGCCTGTGGAAATTCGAGTCTGTCGAAGAAATCATCAGCTAATTCGATCAGCTGAAGGATATTGGTGAATTTCCAGGGTTCTTTGCTGTAGCAGTGATAAATCCGACCGGACAGCTCTCCATCATTAATATTATCAATACACATGTTAATAAAGTTTGGTGCATACCAACTGATTTGATAGCTCTGTTCCATAAATTATCTCCATTTCTGCCCTGCTGCGAAGATAACATGATTGCAGCTTACCAGGTTTTATTCTCAGTATTGAACTGAATCGGTGAATCTTGCCGGTCTACTTCGGCTACAGAGGACACGAAGTAGTCCAGGTACTGCTTCCAGCTTTTATGCTCTCTGGAGAAGTATCTCTGGATTCTGTCGAAAATCATGCTGCAGTTCTCTTTGTTCGTACCAACGAGAAGTATCAGAAACTGTGATGGGCTGTATTTGGTAAAGGAGTCTCCTTTACGCAGACACTGCTGGATCGTATTCTGAAGCTCACCTGAAAGAACTTCAAGCTTGTCCGGCTTGTCCATCGGCATCCCTTTTCCGTTGGTGATGCTACATAACATTAAGTATACGGACTGTCCGTTCCTCTCAATGATTCGGGAAACGAGACGGTAACTGTCACGGAAACTTGGCAGGCTGCAGTAAAAAGCACCGCCGCGTATATCGTCCTCTTTCAGACGTTCCTTGATGTCGCCGAGTTCCTGTGGTTTGTAGTTAAGGCGGCTGCTCATCTGCTCGAACTGCTGCATCATATGTTCAGAAGGGCGGATTCCAAGCTCTTCGAAAAATAATTTGGCAGTGTTCTCATATTCCTGCACAGCATCCTTATAGCGGTTCAATGCCATATAGCAGTCGATGCGGACGGATTGCCACTCATCGAACGGATATAACTGGCATGCCGGCTCACAGAAACGAAGTGTCTCTTCATAATCTCCGCGTTCGATCAGAAGCTTACAGAGCTCCTGAAGGGATTCGGAATAAATATTCTTATATTGGACGCTTTCAACAAGAACCCATTCATCTCCCGAAAGTTCCGGAAGAAATTCCCCACGGTACATCAGACAGATCTTCTTAAGAAGTGCCAGCTTTTTTACCTTATCGGTACACGTCTGCACGTCTTTTGACAGAACCTTAAACTGATGTGCATCAACTTCGGTCGGCATCGGAGCATCCCATCGATAAATACCTTTTTTGATGTTGATATAATCATGACTCGGAAGTCCGGCATCTACGATGATCTTTTTAAGACGGTGTGCGGTTACCCGAAGGTTGTTGGCAGCATCGGCAAGTTCTTCTCTTCCGTACAGTTCATCAAGAAGCTTATCTCTGGAAATACCGGTATCGCCATGGTAGAGTAATATCTGCAACAATTTCATTGCTTTTGTCGTTGTGTTGCGTCCGAATGATACGGGAATCTCTCCGTAGCTTGCTGAGAATCCTCCGAATAAACGAACCTTTAAGACAGGTAAATGATCACTCATAAATTAACCCCCAATTTTACTATTGTGATGGTTTATAACTGATTTCTATTGTAATGGTCTTTGATTTCTTTGTCAAATAAATTAAAGCATATTAGACCAAATAACTTCTTTTAATGTTTTGATTATGCTATAATTTTTCTAGTTGAGTTTTTGAGACTGTTTCACTGTGGAAAAGAAAGGAGGAATTCTGTGCGGCAGAACGGTTTATATGAACAAAAAAGACGTTGGCAGAGGATTTTTCTTTTCTTTTTTCTGCTATTTCTGACAGGTGTACTGATACCTGGCGGATGTGCATCGGGGGGAAAAAAAAGCCAGTCCGGGAAAAAGGGGGATCCGAGAGATTCGTCGGCGCAGGTGCTTCAGACGGAGGCTTCCGGTGAAGTGACATATGGAAATGACCTGGTTGTACTGGATGCATCCCATACGGCAGATGGCTATGTGATGATCTGTTATAATGGAAGTAATGAAAAAGTCAAGCTCCAGGTGACATCCCCGGATGGCACAGAGTATACCTATCCGGTTACGGTTGTTGGTGATTATGCGGTTTATCCGCTTCCGGGCGGGAATGGTTCTTATAAGGTAACACTTCTGGAGAGTGTGTCTGTAGAGGACAATCTGTATGCGGTAAGCTTTACCCAGGATCTGGACGTACAGATCACAGATGAATTTGCCCCGTTTCTGCATCCGAATTATTATGTGAATTTCATGGCAGATTCCAAGTGTGTAAAAAAGGGTGAGAGTCTTGCAGGAAAGGACTGCTATTCTGATCTGGATGTGATAACGCAGATTTATAATTTTGTAATTAAAAATATTTCCTATGATAAAAAGAAAGCGGAGAATGTTCCGTATGGGTACACACCGGATCCGGATGAGACACTGGATACCGGGAAAGGAATCTGTTTTGATTATGCGGCGTTGATGTCGGCAATGCTCCGGTCGCAGCGGATTCCGACGAAGCTGGAGGTTGGCTATTCCGGTGATGTGTATCATGCATGGATCAGCTGTTATGTTGATGAGATCGGCTGGGTGGATAACATCATTGAATTTGACGGAAAGAACTGGTCGATCATGGATCCGACACTTGCTGCAAACAACAGTGCTTCGGATGTGAAGAAGTATGTGGGAAATGGAAAGAATTATGTCACAAAGTATACCTATTAGATAAAAGGAAGCCGGATAAGAAGAATGTGGCAGGAATGTGAAAAGGAGGATGGCATATATGGAAAAGCGGACACAGCAGGGGAAGCTTACGAATCTGGAAATTGCTTCGTTCTGCAGTGAAATGGCAATGATCCTGAAGTCTGGGATTTCTTCCCTGGAGGGAGTTGATCTTCTCCGGGAGGATGCGCAGACGAAGGCAGAAAAAGAGCTGTTGGATGAGATTTATCAGTCAGTGATGGATATGGGCAGGCTGGATCAGGCGCTGGAAGAGACGAAAGTATTTCCGGAGTATCTGATCCGTATGACGCAGATCGGAGAAGAGACAGGAACTTTAGATGAAGTAATGGAATCTCTGGCGGAGCATTATGACCGAGAGGAAGCGATCAGGAGAAGTGTCCGGAGTGCCATCTCCTACCCTCTTCTGATGATCGGGATGATGCTGGTGATCATTATCATTTTGATGACAAAGGTTATGCCGGTATTTGATCAGGTGTTCCGCCAGTTTGGTCAGGAAATGACCGGATTTTCAAGAGGGATCCTGCTTGCAGGCAATGCTCTTTCCAGATATTCGGTGGTGTTTGCGGTACTTTTGGCGGTGATCGTCTGTGCGGGTATTTATTTTACAAAGACAGAGAGCGGCAGAAAGAAACTGTATCACATCGGATCCGGGTTTGCATTTTCAAGGGAGCTGAAGGATAAGCTGTCGGCATGCCGGTTTGCCGGAGGAATGTCACTGGCACTGAAAAGCGGACTGACGCCGGAACAGGGAATGGAATTTTCAGAGAACCTGATCGAGGATGATGATTTCCGGAAGAAAGTAGCAGAATGCAAAGCGGATATGGAAAATGGAACGGATATCGCAGAGGCACTGGTGAAAGCCGGAATCTTCACAGGTGTTTATGCGCGGATGACATCTATTGCCGGGAAAGCCGGAATGATGGATGAGATGATGGGAAGGATTGCCGATGAGTGTGAGGAGGAAGTGGATGAAAAGCTTTCTTCTATGATCGCAGTTCTGGAACCGACGCTGGTGATCATCCTGTCGGTGATCGTCGGAACGATCCTTCTGTCGGTTATGCTTCCGCTTCTTGGAATTATGTCAGGACTTTAGGAGGTCATTAACAGTTAAAGATAAATTATAAAATCATATAAGTAGATATTGAGTTTTATAAGATATTAGACTAGAATATTATTGAAAGGAGTTGATACTTTGAGTAAATATTATTCTATACACGAATTTTCAAAAATTATAGGCGTATCTGCTCAGACATTACGAAATTGGGATGCAAATGGAAAACTTCATCCGCATCATACTACAGTAAGTGGCTATAGATATTATTCTGATGAGCAACTCAACCAGGTAATAAATGTAAAGCCTAAAAATCGCATTACAATTGGATATTGTCGCGTTTCCAGCCATAAACAAAAAGATGATTTGGAACGACAGATTGATAATGTTAAGACATATCTTTTGGCAAAAGGACAGCCGTTTGAGATAATAAGCGATATCGGTTCTGGGATTAATTATAAGAAAAAAGGACTTCAGGAATTGATTAGACGAATCTCTCAAAATCAAGTTGAAAAGGTTGTTGTTTTATATAAAGACAGGCTATTGCGATTTGGTTTTGAGTTGATAGAATATATCGCTTCACTTTATAATTGTGAGATTGAGATTATTGATAATACTGAAAAATCTGAACAGCAGGAACTTGTTGAAGATCTGGTTCAAATAATCACAGTATTCAGCTGCAAATTACAAGGAAAACGAGCGAACATAGCTAAGAAACTTATCCGGGAATTGATACAGGAGGAAACAGATGGTAAAAGCCATAAAAGTAATGCTGATACCAAACAACGTACAGAAAACTAAGATGTTTCAGTACGCAGGTGCTTCAAGATTTGCTTATAACTGGGCTTTGGCCAGGGAAAAAG
Organism: Coprococcus sp. AF51-11b1; assembly: GCF_027682785.1. Classification (NCBI taxonomy): domain Bacteria; kingdom Bacillati; phylum Bacillota; class Clostridia; order Lachnospirales; family Lachnospiraceae; genus Coprococcus; species Coprococcus sp. AF51-11b1. The sequence continues at coordinate 106,133 of NZ_JAQCZB010000008.1, forward strand.
AAAATTATGAAAAAGGTGGCAAATTCATTTCAGATTCAGAACTCAGAAAAGAATTTACAAAGCTCAGACATTCTGATGAATACGCATGGTTGCTGAATATTTCAAATAATGTAACCAAACAGGCAATCAAAGATGCCTGTACTGCGTATAAGAACTTTTTCAAGGGTTTGCAAAAATTCCCAAGATTCAAGTCTAAAAAGAGATCAATGCCGAAGTTCTATCAGGACAATGTTAAGATACAATTCAGTAATACCCACGTTAAGTTTGAAGGCTTTTCTTCCAGCAGGAAAGCAAATAAGCAGAAAATGAATTGGGTAAGACTTGCAGAACATGGACGTATTCCAACAGATGTTAAATATATGAATCCGAGAATATCCTTTGACGGATTGAACTGGTGGATCAGTGTATGTGTGGAATTTCCTGATTGCAAGGAAACACTTAATGATGATGGAGTTGGCATAGACTTAGGAATCAAAGATTTGGCTGTCTGCTCTGATGCTGTTAAATATAAGAACATTAATAAGAGTCAGAAAGTAAAGAAACTAGAAAAACAGAAACGCAGATTACAGCGTAGTATCTCTCGTTCTTACGAGAAGAATAAGAAAGGGGAAAGTTACTGCAAAACCAATAATGTAATCAAAAAGGAAAAACTTTTATTAAAACGAAATCACAGATTAACAAACATCCGTAAAAACTATTTGAATCAGACCATATCTGAGATCGTAAATCGAAAACCAAGATTTATCTGTATTGAAGATCTGAATGTCAGCGGAATGATGAAAAATAGACATTTATCCAAAGCAGTTCAGGAACAAGGATTTTTTTGGTTTAGAAAACAGCTTGAATACAAATGCAGTGATAAAGGGATCCAGCTTATTGTGGCTGATCGGTTTTATCCATCATCAAAGCTTTGCAGCTGTTGTGGAAATATCAAAAAAGATTTGAAGTTATCTGACAGGGAATATAGATGTGAGTGTGGGAATATAATTGACAGAGATTTCCAGGCATCAATAAATCTTAAAGGTTATGGAGAACGATTTGCAAGCTGACACTGAAACGTTAATGCAAATATGTACGGATACGTTAGTCCGGAATTTACGTCTATGGAGAGTACAAGAACTTGTGAGTAGATAGATATTTATATCATCAAAAGCATACTCGTTGAAGTAGGAATGAAACATAGAAGTTTGTAACTTTTTATAAGTTTTCAGTAACGGCGTATGCTATGTGGAGAAAAGAACGGGAACGGTTTTATCACGGAAAACGGCAGCGCCCACTTCGGAATTTCTGTCTGTCCCTTCTGCTGTTTGTATGTATCTGCAGTGCTTTTTTCAGTGGATTTGAAAGGCTTTCGGACACGACAAGACGCAGGCAGAAGGAAAGTCTGGAAAATGCACTCTGGCGTGGTGTGACGCAGTACTATGCGCTAGAAGGACACTATCCGGAGACGCTTGATGATCTGACGGAAAACTGTGGGATCCAGTATGACAAGAAGCAGTTTTTTATTGATTATCAGATTGCCGGTGCCAATATTCTTCCGGACATTACGGTGATCGAACGATAGGAGGAAATGGTCATGAAGCGTAGAAATGAAAAAAAGCATGTGATTGATTTTCTTTTTCCTCTTGCAGTCTTTTTCGTGCTGGCGGCATCATCGGTCGCCATTGTGGTTCTTGCATCGGGATTTTACAGCCAGCAGGTGAAGGCATCGTCGGATTCCTATTCGGGACGGACGGCACTTGCCTATGTGACGGAGAAAATGCACCAGAATGATGAAAATGGTGCGATAGCAGACGGAACTTTCGATGGGGAAAATGCTCTCGTGATCCGGCAGCGTTATGATGAGAAGGATTATGTGACATATCTGTATGCGTATGATGGATACTTAAGAGAGCTTTTTATCCGGGATGGAACGGAAGCAAAAGCATCCGATGGACGGAAGATCCTGGCAACAAAGGACTTCGAGGCTAAGGAAACTTCAGATGGGATTTTTCATCTGTATTGTGAAAATGAAGACGGGAAAAAGACAGATACATTTGTCAGTGTGAAGAGCGCTGCAAGATAGGAGAAGATTTATGGAACGGACACCGGCAAAGCGTTCCAGCCTGTTTTTGCTGGAACTGATGATTGCAATTTTATTTTTCTGCCTTGCTTCTGCGGTGTGTGTGCAGATTTTTGTGAAGGCGCACACGATCAGCCGCGAGACACAGGAACTGAATACGGCGCTTGAGAAGGTTTCCGGGTATACAGAGCTTTTTCTTGCGGATGCGCTGACGGAGGACACGGAGATCTTCTATGACGCAGACTGGCAGGAATGCAGTAAGGATGAGGCTTCGTATGAGATCGTGATCCGGGTGGAGCCGGATGGAAAGCTTTTGCATGGAACATTTACGGTGCAGCGCCTGTCCGGAGAACAGCCGGAAGAAATCTATTCGGTGGAAACAGACCGGATGACAGGCACGGAAAGGGAGTGACAGGATGAAGAGAAAGAAAAGGGGATCATACCCGGGGATTCAGATCGGAACGTCGTACCTGCTTGTGATCTTTGTAATCCTGTGTCTGGTGACATTTGCCACACTCTCACTGTCAAGTGCAAAAAGGGATCAGAGTTATAGTCAGCAGCTTGCCGGCCGGGAAACGGCGTATTGTGAGGCAAATGCAAAGGCGGCGCAGATCATGGCGCAGATCGATGATGCATTTGCAAAAGAGGATCCTGTATTTGCGATTCGGCAGATTGAGGGCGTGACAGCTGAAGAAGACGGAGCGAATCTGGATATTTCCTATGTGGTTCCGGTCACGGACAGTCAGAATCTGGAAGTCGAGATCCTGGCAGATCCGGTAAAGGGAACGCAGAAGGTTGTAAAATGGAAAGAGTCAGCATCTGAGAAATGGGAAGAAAAGTCAACACTTCCGGTCCTTGGAAGTGACTGACGCGAAAGGAGTTTGAGCTATGGATATCATTGTACTGCTTCAGCAGGCAGTTTTAAATCATGCATCGGATATATTTGTTGTAGCAGGTCTTCCGGTTTCTTATCGGGCAAATGGAAGAATCTGCAGGGAGAAGGAAGAAAAGCTGATGCCGCCGCAGACGAAAGAATGCGTTGAGGAATTATATAAGCTGGCAGGAGGACGGGACATCCGGGTTCTTGAAGAAAAAGGAGATGATGATTTTTCTTTTGCTGTTCCGGGACTTTCGAGATTCCGTGTCAGTGCGTACAAACAGAGGGGTGCGCTCTCAGCCGTTATCCGTGTGATCACATTTGAACTGCCGGAGCCGAATGAGATCGGGATTCCGGACCCGGTGATGAGCTTTTATAACCTGTCAAAAGGTCTGGTGCTTGTGACGGGCCCGGCGGGAAGTGGAAAATCTACTACGCTTGCCTGTCTGGTGGATAAGATCAATCATTCAATGGAAAAGCATATCATTACGCTGGAAGATCCGATCGAGTATCTGCACCGGCATGATAAAAGTATTGTAAGCCAGAGAGAGATCAATGTGGATACGGAAAGCTATGTCAATGCGCTACGTGCTTCGCTCCGGCAGAGCCCGGATGTGATCCTGCTTGGTGAAATGCGTGATTATGAGACGATCGATGTGGCAATGACAGCAGCGGAAACCGGGCATCTGGTATTTTCTACCCTGCATACGATCGGAGCAGCAAATACGGTTGACCGTATCATTGATGTATTTCCGGCAAACCAGCAGAGGCAGATTGCAGTTCAGCTGTCCATGGTATTGCAGGCTGTAATTTCACAGCAGCTTGTGCCGACAGTGGATGGAAAACAGGTCCCGGTATTTGAGATCATGACGATCACTCCGGCGATCCGCAATATGATCCGCGACAATAAGGTTCCGCAGATTGATGGGATCGTGTATTCATCTAATAAAGAAGAAATGCATTCGATGGATTTTGGCCTTCTGAATCTGTATAAAGAGGGGAGGATCACGGCGGAGACGGCTCTCTCCTATGCATCAAATCCGGAAATGCTGAAGAAAAAGCTATAGAAAAACATAACAGGAAGGGGCTGCGGTGAAGCAGTCTCTTCCTGTTTATCGTCAGTGTTTTAAGATTTAGCCAAGGGCTGCAATTGCTTCGATCACGATATCATACTGTTTTTTGACATCGGTAATCAAACCGTCAAGGTTGTCGTATTCCTGGCTGCGGAGCTTTTCGGTCAGAGCATTGCTGACATTGTAAAGTGCAGTAAATCCAAGGTTTACGGCAACACCTTTTAAGGTATGCATTGCACGAAATGCGGTTTCGTAGTCCTTTTTAGCCCAGGATTCTTCAAATAAAGCCATATTGTTGTCTTGCGGAAATTTGAGGACAAATTTGTGTATCATATTTTCATTCATAAACCGGTGAAGAATATCATTATAATCGCCACCAATTTTTACATAACATTCTTGAAGTGTCATTGTCTACAGTCCTTTCTGAACTTTTTTATCTTTGTGAAATCCGTATATTTTTGCCCCCAACATTTTAACATGATTGTAGCATGGCGCGTTATGCTTTACAAGATATTTCATATTATGAATTGTTATGGTAATGAAAAAGGCTTATTTATTCGAAGAAATTGCATCATTTAACTGATTGTACCATTCTTTAGTCTGTGCTTCGTTGCTGCTGTTCAGAAAAATGGTGGTATCTGTTGTCTTTATCTGAAGAACCGGAGGATGTTCAATCCAGATATACATCTGGCAATGTCCGGTTTTACTGCCACGGAAATTACCGAGAAGTTTGCTGTTATCTTCGGAACCATCAGACCGGTAGAATTTTTCATCCGGCAGATTATCCAGAAGAGTTACTGATTCCACATCAGCGAGAGCAAAGGTTGCTGTTTTATAGCCGGATGTAATAGAATACTGGGCAGCATTTTCCGTCAGGCGGATCGGTGTAAAATCGATCCGGATACAGAGGATACACATCCAGAGGAGAAGAAGTCCGGTGCCGACGAGCATTCCTCCGGTGACATATTTTGCAGAAGGGTGTCCGTAGTTCAGAGAATAATTCATGCTGTTCACACGGTCCTGTACAAAATACCGTTTGTCATTTGGATTGTTGTACCAGCCTTTTCGCCAGTAATAGTCATCATCAATATAAAATGGTGTGCTGTCCTGGGAGAGGATCCGCTCTTTTTCCTTACGCAGCCAGAAAAACATGATCAATATGATGGCAGCCGGTATCAGTTCGAGGAAAATGTAGATGCCCATTCCAACTCCGCCAATCCAGTTGCTAGATGCAATATCCCGGATGATCCCGAGATAGGCGCCGGTATTGCAAATGTTGGAGACAAAAAGGAATATGGTGTATAAACGCTTTTCTAGTGCATTGATCTGCAGGTTGATCTGTGAATTTTCACTGTAAATTTTGTTTGGCATATGGGCGAATAAATAGCCGGTACCCATGTAAGCTGCCGCGACAAGAATTGTGCAGAGAAGCATGACTCTTCCATCACTTTCGGTCAGTAGATAAGTACGGACCTGCGGGAAAAACAGAGGGATCAGAATCACTGCAGCCGGGATCAGATGAAGCTTTGCCGGCAGTATCTTTTTCGCAATTTGTGAGGAAGTGCGGGTATCCACTGCAGCGGACACATCTGCATTTGCTGAGCTGATCCATCCATTTTTCTGCTTAATGTCGTATACTTTCTGGTGATAATGATAGACACGGAGGATGGTAAGAAGGCAGAATTCTACGAACCACAGTGTCCATACGGTAATAAAAATAGAAAAGTAAGTAAAGCAAAGCAGGCATACCGCAATTCCTGCCAGCATGTTCCACAAATAAAACTGGCGGTTGCGCTTTTTATAAAGCTGGAGAAGCTCTTTTACGTCGGGATGTTCAAGTTCAGATTTAGGAATATGGACTCCCATCAGCATTCCTTCCCGGTATTTTGCAATATTTCCATAGACTCCGGCAAAGATGCCGACCATGGAAATGTCTGTAATTAAAAATATAATCAGCATCATCATTTCACTGTTACCTCCATTTCGTTAAATGTTCTCTGGCAGAGTTCCAGGAAGTCGGTCAAAGTCATGCCGTGGAACTTTGCTTCTGCGCTTAAAAGTTCCAGTTCATCTGCCAGCTTTTCGTCAAAGCGGTTATCTTGTGGAGCAGAGGAAGTGGGATAACAGATGGTTGTTCCCTTACGCCGGTCTGTCTCGAGGAAGCCTTCTGTTTTCAAAAGCTGGTAAGCTTTGCTGACGGTCATGGTGTTGATACCGAGATCGGTTGCCATCTGGCGGACGGTCGGAAGCGATTCCCCCGGCTCAAATTCCCCTCGCCCGATTCCTTTGACAATCTCGTTGCGCAGCTGAAGGGAGATCGGGACTTCGGACTGCATGTTGATCTTGATGATCATATATCGGCATCTCCTTTCTGTGAGATATGATTGTATTATACCACGTAATACAATAGGAGGATAAAAAAACAGGAAAATGATGTACACGCTTTCAAGGTGCAAATAAATCTTAGAATTTGTTTTCCTGAAAGCGCGTATGTCAGTTCCTTGATTTCGTGAACTAAGAAGGTTAAGATAACCGACTGCCTGTATGTGAGTTAATAAACTTCTGCATATAAGTCCGAATTTTTTCCATTTGCTTTTTTGTAGAAGGATTGCTATATGGAATCCTGTCGATAATGCGGTTTAAGTAGTCATTTTCCGCTATGATATCAAAGCTTTCTTTGAAGTTAATATCGAAGAAATAGACAATATAAGATACCCAGTAATCCATCTGTGTGACGCGGTCTGCGGAAAGGATACATTTGTTTTTAAAAACTGTTTCGTATACCTTTTGGGTTATGTTCTGTGTACCGAGTTCTTCTTCAGAAACGTTAATAAAGGTGCTTGTGGAGTCTACGAGCTTTACCCGGCAGTTGTCCAGCTTGTCCTCATCACGGATCAGCTTTGCGTGTAAAAGTGTCTGCGAATCTGAGATTTCAGGGAGTTCATAATCGCTGTGGTGGGCGATTGCAGTGTAAATGATGGAGTCCCATTTGTCATCCGGAAGAAAGCGGCGGATCATGCCTTCATCAAAAAGCACTTTTACACCGTAAGCAGCGTGATCCATTGTGCCAGGCTCAAAGCTGTCGTAGCGCTTTAACTGCTCAAAACGCCCGATGTCGTGAAGGAGTGCAATCAGCCTTGCAAGGTCGGTGTCTTCGGTTGAAAGATGCATCCTTTCGGCAAGCTCTTCTGCCTGTTTTACAACGCCGTAGGTGTGGATGATTTTTAATTTTATGCGGTCATTTTCGCGGTCGTATCCGTTAAGGTAAGATTCAAATTCTTGTTGTGCGAGTGGATAGTACATGAAATTAAGCCTCCTGGAAATATATGGTTAGTGATTAAAAGCTTTATGAATATGATAACACAAATTTTATTATTTTTTAATTGCTTCTGCCAAGAGAAACCAGTATTATTTGAAATAAGGCGAATGTAGAAAATCAAATCATATATAGATATGAGTGTATTTATTGTAGATAAAATTTTATATCTACACGAAACATGAGTTATGACGAATTTACTTATTAACCTTTTTCGATTATAATGGAGGCAGAAATGAGAAAACAAAAGAAAAAGATTCGTCATAACAAACAAACTCATAACCGGCAATATAAAGATCGATTATGGAGAATGATCTTTAATAACAAAGAAGATCTGTTGCAGCTTTATAATGCAATCAATCACACAGACTATCAGAATCCTGATGATCTGGAAGTAAACACATTAGAAGATGTCCTTTATCTATCTATGAAAAATGATGTATCCTTTCTGGTGGGTGGTACAATGAATCTGTATGAACATCAAAGTACCTTTAATCCCAATATGCCACTACGTGGCGTGTTCTATTTCGGAAGGCTATATCAGGGATATGTAGCAAAGAATGATCTGGATATATACGGAGAAAAAAGACTACGGCTCCCGATACCGAAGTACATTGTTTTTTATAATGGAACAAAGGATGAACCAGATTCAATGGAATTAAAGCTGTCTGATTGTTTTGAAGCGACAGATGATGAAAAATCGTGTCTGGAATGTACAGCGATTATGCTGAATATCAATTATGGTCATAATCAGGAGCTGATGCATCAGTGCAGACGGCTGGAGGAGTATGCAATATTTGTGCGATGTGTCAGGGAATATATGCAGTTGGAAGATACAATGGAAGATGCGGTTTCTAAAGCAATGGATGCCTGTATCAGGCAGAATGTGTTGACGGATTTTTTGAAGAAACATCGAGCGGAGGTGTTGGAAATGATTTTGACAACATATAATAAAAAATTGCATGAGAAGACGTTGAGAAGAGAAGGGCGTGATGAGGGGATACAAAATATCAATCGACTGAACGGATATCTGTTAGCAGATAAAAGATACAGTGATTTAGAACGCTCAACGAAAGATACCGAGTATCAGGAAAAACTCCTGAAAGAATATGGAATAGAGTAAAATAAGAATCCCGTGTCAGATGTCAGGAGCAAGTGTAAGTTACTTTCTCCTGACATCTGACACGGGAATTTTCGTTTTGATAATTGCGGATTTCTTCTGCAATCTGTGTATAGTCTCGCTCAAAAAGCTTCTGGCTGATCTGCTCATTTAATATCATCTCCGGCAATTTTTCTACAAGCTTCTTCTGGACAAAAGCCTTACTCTTCTGCTTATATTCTGGCAGATGATATTTTTGCTGGATTGAATACAATTCTGGTCGCCAGAGGATTCGAATTTTTCAGGTGAGGTCAACGTGAGGATTTGCCAGCATTTCCCGGACAACATTTTTCAATTGTGTTGATATCATTTGAAGTTGCAGAATATTTTTTTGCCAGATTTATAATTTCTTCTAAAATACTATTGATTGTCATAAAAATACCCCTCTATTCAGATATCCTAATAAATTCATAAGCGATCCGCGGAGTCCCGTCACTGACGTAAATAATCCCACATTCTTCAAATCCATTCTGCTTAAAGCAAGCCTGCATTGGTTGATTATCCTTGTGGGTATCTACACGCAGATGTGAGATTTGTGTCTTGCAAAAATCAAAGCAAGCCCGTGCAATCCCTTTGGTTGTTCCGTCAGATGCAAGGCGGTGAACGGTTCCATATGGAGCCTCGGAACGCCAGCTTCCATTTTCAATGAGTTGATAGTTCGGCTCGTCTCCGATGATAAGTGTAAAAGTGGCAACGACCTTATCATTTTCTACGCAGACATAACTGTTACCATTCTGGATATCCGGTTCGAGATCTTCGAGAGCCGGATAATTTACATTCCATTGTGTCGGGTTTCCGGTTGCGTGCATGAATTGGCGTGCGGTGTCAAAAATATTTAAAATCGTGTCTACATCTTCTGGAAGTGTTTTTCTGATTAACATGGTGTTTCGTTACCTTTATCTGTTTTTTGTTGTATATGAAGTATAACATTTGAAATAAAAAAAGAAAAGGTGGAGAAGAAGGGTTTTCTGGAAGCGGTAAGGATTTTGCTTTCAGAAAAAAATATGCTGTTTGAGTCGTTGCGTGAAAAACTGGAAAGCTATCCGGAACTGAACAGTATGCTCTATTCGCTTTTATTTACGGGAAAAGCAATTGTGTAACAGTCAGAATTAAAAATTGTGTAACAATCAGAATTAAAAAATGCCAGGCAGGATACAGCATGCAAAGGAGGAAAAGGGATTGCTGTACCCCGTCTGGCGTTTTCGTATACGGGAAGCTTGGGGGATTTCCCATATACGATTTACTGAATTTTATCGAATGTAATGTGGGCACTTGGGGAATGCACCACAATCTTATAATCATTTGGATAATATCTTGTAGAGAATACGAATTCTCCGTCATTTACAAATACTTCAACGGAAGAAGTATCTGCAAGGATTTTTACATTTTCCAGAGTGCCGACTTCAGCGTAGCGAAGGCTTCTGCCTGCGGATACGGAAGTTTTACTTTTGTTTGTGAAATGCATCTGGAACCGTCCATTCTCATAGTCAAGGATCAGTTCATCTGAAAGGACAGCCTGGAAATGATTCTCCTTAATTCCATCTACATTTACTTCATATACCGGGCAGCCGCTCTGGGTAAGTTCATTCTGAACATCTTGAAGCTGTTGTTTTTTTGCATCCAGCTCGCGAACCGGTTTCTGGCAGACTTTGCCATCTTTTATGAAGACTTCTCTTGGAAATGTAAAGCAGTGCTGCCATCCGTCTTTGATGGTCGGATTGGTATATTCTTCGCAATCCGGCATTCCCATCCAGCTGATATGGATGCGTCTTCCATCTTCTGCTTCGAAGCTCTGCGGAGCGTAATAGTCAAAACCATAATCCCACAGATGATAAGGGGATAATTTGTAGGAATCTAAAATGTCGCCGTCCACAAGAAAGTAACCGGACTGGTATACATTTCGGTCAGCCCACTCTTTGCCTTCCAGGCCCTGGACGGAGGAGGAAAGGATTTTGATGCCGTCCGTTTCAAAATAATCCGGGCATTCCCACATATAACCGAAAGGCTTTTCGGATTCTACACGGCTGCGGAAGTGCCAGTTTATTTTATCGGAGGATTCAAAAATCAGTGCCTGACCGACATCATTTTTAGTACGTGCGCCCTGGATCATGTAGTAGGTATCGTCCTTTTTCCAGACCTTCGGATCGCGCACATGGCAGGTCAGGTCAGAAGGATAATCGCTGTTGCGGAGCAGTTCTTTTTTGCTGCCAAAATGGATTCCGTCTTTGGTTGTGACGAGTACGGTATTTGCCTCACGGCCGGTGTTGATATAATCAAAATCTCCATCTTCCAGTTTGACATTTCCGGTGTAGTAAAGATACATTGTACCGTCTTCGAGGAAGGCAGATCCGGAATATACACCGTGGCAGTCAAATGGCTGATCCGGGTAGAGGGATACACCTTTGTATTCCCAGTCGATCAGATTGGTGCTGGTGTAATGACCCCACATTTTCACACCGCCTTCGGCGTTAAATGGGGAGTACTGGAAAAATGCGTGGAACACACCATCCATCTGACAAAGTCCGTTCGGATCGTTGAGCCAGCCAACCGGAGGCATCAGGTGCAGTTTCTCGCGGAACTGTGTGCCGGATGTCTGTTCTTTTGCTGTCTGGTTCTCTTCTGCTGTATTTACTAAGTTTACAAGATCTCTGGTTAATGCGTTCATATTGATTCACTCCTGGAAATAGTTCCGCAGGCAACGGTTCGGAAAACGTATTGATACGGATATCCGACACCTGCCGCGGGAGACAAATCTGATTATTTGTCATGAGTTATTTTATTTCGTAAGTTTCATAACAGATGATTTACCGGTTACAGTGCCGGGTGCGGCACATTCTACAGAATCATACAGATCTGTATTGGTAAGAATCATCATGGTTGTTGCCGGATGTCCGGCTTCTTTTATTGCATTTAAATCTGCTTTGATCAGCACGTCTCCGGCGTGTACTTTTGCACCGTCAGATACTTTCTTTGTAAATCCAGTTCCATCCATTTTTACAGTGTCGATTCCGACATGGATCAGAAGCTCTGCGCCGCCGTCAGTCAGGATGCATACTGCGTGACCGGTATCAAAAATGCTTACGATTTCGCCATCACAAGGTGCGGTGATGATGCCGTCAGCAGGTTCGATCGCTACGGTTTTTCCAAGGACTTCTGCTGCAAATGTATCGTCTGCGATTTGATCATTTGGAATGATCTTTCCATTTACCGGAGCATTTAACACTTCTTCGGAAGAAGTGGTTTTTGTATTGTCTGAAGCTGTTTTGGTTTCGGAAGCAGCAGATTCTTCGCTGTCTGTTTCCTCTACGGAAGCTGCAACAGTAACAGGAGCTTCTGCGACTGGTTCTTTCTTCTTGTCTTTGTAAAGTGCGAAGGATACTGCAAATGCAACACCGACTGCGATTGCCATCTCAATGACGTACTGAAGTGGCTGGTTCAGGCAGAGCAGGATTCCGAAGATACCGGTTACACCTGTTCCTTTTGCACCGAGGTGAACAAGGGAAGCATAAAGGGCTCCGCATCCTCCACCGATGCATCCGGCGATAAATGGTTTAAAGAATCTTAAGTTTACACCAAAGATTGCAGGTTCTGTAATTCCCATAAATGCACTGAGTGATGATGGAAGTGCAAGGGATTTGATCTTCTGATCTTTTGATTTTACAGCAACGGCAAGTGCTGCCGCACCCTGTGCCACGTTTGCTGCACTTGCGAGTGGCAGCCAGTAGGTTACACCGTATTTTGCAAGCTGTCCGATATCGATGGCTGTGTACATTTGATGGATACCGGTAACAACGGTCGGTGCATATAAACTACCCATGATCAGACTTCCAAGTCCGAGTGGAAGTGTCAGCATCCACTGGATTGCTCCGAGGATTGCATTTTCAGCCCATACGAAGATTGGTCCGACGATGGAAAGTGTAAGGTATCCGGTTACGAATACGCTGACAAGCGGTGTGACAAAAAGGTCTAAAACTTCCGGTACGATCTTGTGAAGCTTCTTTTCAAGTACGGATAAGATCCATACAGCGATGACAACCGGAATAACGTGTCCCTGATAGCCGACCATGTCAATGTGATACAGTCCGAAGAACACGCTCTGTGTCTGCTGAACACCTTCTGTTGCAACGGTGTAGGCGTTCTGCAGGGACGGATGGATCATAATCATACCGATAACTGCGCCCAGGTAAGGATTTGCGCCAAATGCTTTTGCAGCGGAGAATGCAATCAGGATCTGCAGGAATGTGTAAGCAATGTTACTGAAAAGGGTTGCAAATACATAGATCGAGCTGGTTGTGCTGATGTGTAAGAACCCGTTACTGTTCATGAAATCCAGTGCGTTCATGATTCCCATAAGGAAACCGCTGGCTACGATCGCCGGGATGATCGGCACGAAAATGTCTCCCAGAAGCTTGATGGCTTTCATAAACCAGTTCTGCTTTTCGGCAGCAGCTTCTTTTGCTTCTGCTTTCGTGCTGGCTGTGATGCCTGCGATTGCAATAAATTCACCAAATACTTTGTTGACGGTTCCTGTTCCGAGAATGATCTGGAGCTGTCCGGATGCTTCAAATACCCCCTTTACCCCGTCTACATTCTCAAGTGCTGTCTTATCCGCTTTCGTGTTGTCTGCAATGACAAGGCGAAGTCTGGTAGCACAATGGGCAGCAGATACGATGTTCTTACTTCCACCCACATGATTCAGAATTTCCTTTGCGGTTTTTCTGTAATCCATATTCTCTCCTCCTTTATATACAATGTGTAATCGATTTCATACCTTATGCTTAAATAATATGAAAAAAAATGCCATTTGTAAAGATGGCATTTTTACTGATAATTCATATTGTTTTTTGTGAAAAGTGTTGAAAGAAACTTTCGTTTCCTTAAGAAACTCCGGGAAATCAGGAAAATCAGGTAAGATTTTCGGAGTCTGAAGGGTCTGCTCCAACAAGACGGAAGCCGAGCTTCATCTCGATCGGGATCTGTTCTCCTCTTTCAATACTGTCAAGAAGTAGCTCTGCGCCGCGGATTCCACTGGTTTTGTAGCCGAAATGGATGGTTGGGATTCCTCCGGTGACGGCTTTTAACATCTGGTTATCTCCGAATCCGGTTACTCGGATGGACGTATTTTCAAGGATATAGCGCATTCTTGCACCTGCATCGGCTGCATTTGTCGGAATCTGCTTTTTTAAGTAGGTCTGAATGGCTTCGATTGCTCCCGCTGCTATGGTATCGGTTGCACATGATATGACATCGATATCACATTTGCTTTCCAAAAGATCCAGAGCAGACTCATATCCAGATTCCAGCGTGAAGGCTGAGGTTCGCTTATTTTCCTCGAAAAGCGTGACACCTGCATTTTTGAGTCCTGCGATAAATCCGTCCTCTCTTGCGGCACCTGCCGCCTTGTCATCGCGGGTAACGCCGATGTAAGCAACTCCTTTTTTACTGAATCCGGCAACGGCCTGTCCCATTGCCTTTCCTGCACCGTAATCGTCGTGGTAAATGCAGTTTGCGTGTGAGGTGCGCTGCCCGATCACGACAACAGGAACCTTTGTCTCTTTTAAAAATTTCCGGTGACCGGCGGTGAACATCGTACCGACCAGGATGATTCCGTCCACCGGATAATTTTCAAATAACCGGAGGTATTCTACTTCCTTTGCAGGGGTGTTGTCGGTTCCGGCAAGAAGCATCTGATAGCCTCTTTCGGCGAGAACACTTTCAATTCCGGCAGTGATCCGGCTGATGGATTCGGAATTGATCTTCGGGACGACCACGCCCACCAGGCTTGCCTTTTTGGTACGAAGCATACGCGCCTGTGCGGATGGCTGGTATCCGGTTTCTTCGATGACTTTACGGATCTGTTCTTTTTTCTCTTCACTGACGTAGCCGCCGTTCAGATATCTGGATACAGCTGCGCTGGAGACACCGGCGAGCTGTGCGATTTCTTTGATGGTCATAATCTGGTAAATGAAACTCCTTTGTATTTGATACTCTTATTATAGTGGAAAGCAAAATAACAGACAAGACCGGAGAAAGGAGAAAATCCAATCTTGGTCTTGCCTGTATTATTTTGGTTATAACTTTTTAAAATGATGTAAGTGTCAAAAGTAAATTTTGCCGTTCACATCATTATTATAATCTGCGATACAGATTTTTATAGCGTTTTTTGTCCGCTTTCGTTAAGAGAACAGCCAGAAGCATGAATGCGACTCCTGTCAGAAGAACGATGATCCAGGTAAAGATCGGCGTATGATTTTTGTAAATAAATCCGATCAAAAGCTGGTACAGACTCATAAATCCGATACGGATGATCTCCATCAGCCCGTGGATTCTTCCGCGGTGGCTGGATGGGATACGCCTGGTCATGTACGGGCTTTCCGCCAGCATGTAAGAAATCTCACCCCATGTCAGTACGACCATTGCCGCATAATAGAACGGGATGTGTCCGGAAAAGAGGATGAACATCACGTAGCCGACCAGTGTCAGTAAAAATCCGTAGATTGTCTTTTTCGGTTCGGAGGATCGCTTCAGGATCTGGGTGATAAGTGGTGTGAAGAGAACAACGATAAAGCAGTTGATGCTTGTAACTGTTCCGAATATCACCGCACCGGTATCCCCGTGCAGACGGATCAGATCCATAGGAAAGAGATAATTATACATCTGGTAAAGTGCTGTGTACCCGCTGGTGATCAGAATGAACAGCAGAACAAGCCGGTTTTCTTTAAGAATCGTCAGCAGGCTTTCCCCGTGGCGTTCGGCCTGATAAATGGCGTTGCTATCATTTTCTTCTTTTTCCGGTGTGATATTCTGTACAAAGAAATAGATCAGCACAGAAGAAGTGCCGATGGAAATTCCACTGAGCAAAAATGCAAGCCATAAGTAATTGCGAAACATAAATCCGGCTACAGCAGAAGCCATCACGCCGCCGAGATTTGCTGTCAGATACTGGAGGGAATACCCTCTTTCCCTGTCCTTGCTGAGGGTGATGTCCGCAGTAAGCGAATTGTAGGACGGATTTTCCATGTTCTGGCAGGTCGATGCGATAAACATCAGCACAATGGATTTTGTCGTCAGCGGGAGCAGTCCGCAGATGATATAAGAAATGACGGAAATCATATCCAGGTAAACGATATTCATTTTCTTATTAAAACGATCGGCCATCTTTCCACCAATCAGATTTGCCGGGATCGTCAGGATCCCCATCAGTGCCGTGATCCAGGCAACCTGCACGGCATTCATCCCAAGCTTCTGGCTTAAGATCATCGTCAGCATCGGACGGACCATTGCCCCCATGGCCGTCACAAAGCGTCCGAAGCATAAGACATAGTTTTCTTTTCTAAGACCTTTGTATTGTGAAATTAGATTCATGATACATTTTCCCCTTTGCATATTCCCCAGTTTTAAACTATTAATAATATACAATGAGGGCACTTTTTTGTCTATCTTATTCCGTCGGGTTTCAGCAAAAAATGGTGGTTGATTGAAGCCGGAAAATGATGTATGTTAGTACTTAGGAAATAGAAGGTGTAGGGGATTACGACTGAGCGAAAAAGGAGAATATGATGAAATCAGAAGAAGTTACGAGAATACTGGAAAATGCCATCCGTATCGGAAAAGGTGTGATCCGGTATGGAAGTGTCGCATCGTATATTCCG
Source organism: Coprococcus sp. AF51-11b1 (assembly GCF_027682785.1). Classification (NCBI taxonomy): domain Bacteria; kingdom Bacillati; phylum Bacillota; class Clostridia; order Lachnospirales; family Lachnospiraceae; genus Coprococcus; species Coprococcus sp. AF51-11b1. The sequence goes on from NZ_JAQCZB010000008.1 coordinate 122,272, forward strand.
GAGCTTGCCAAGGCAGATAAGAATAAACTTGGGATCTGCCTTTACACAATAGACGGCAATCAATTTGAGACCGGAAATACAGAGGACAGATTTACGATACAGTCCATTTCCAAAGTAATGGCACTGTGTCTGGCGTTGGAAACGTTTGGAGCAGAGTTTGTGTTTGATCATGTGGGCGTGGAGCCGTCGGGAGAGGCTTTTAACTCACTGGTAGAACTGGATAACCGGAGCAACCGGCCCTTTAATCCGATGATCAATTCCGGAGCAATTACGGTTGCAAGTCTGCTAGTGAACCATTATTCCATCGAAGATATGCAGAAGTATATGCAGGAAGTATGCGAAGATCCGGAGATCGCGATAGACGAAGCCGTATTTCAGTCTGAGATGGCGACCTGCGCAAGAAATAAGGCGATTGCCTATCTTTTAAAAAGTAAGGACATCATTGATACCGATGTAGAAGAAAGTGTTACCTTTTATACCAAGATGTGTTCCATGTCGGTAAATGCAAGAGATCTGGCAAGGTTCGGTCTTCTGCTGGCAAATGACGGAGTGCAGCTTTCCACCGGAAAACGTCTGATCTCATCTCAAACTGTGCGGATGGTTCAGACCATTATGCTTACTTGCGGAATGTATGACGGATCGGGGGAATTTGCATTAAGAACAGGAATTCCGACTAAGAGTGGAGTCGGCGGAGGTCTCCTCAGCGTGTCGAAAAAGAAAATGGGAATCGGGATCTACGGACCGTCTCTTGACAAAAAAGGAAACTGTATCGCAGGCTGCGAATTGTTGGGATATATTTCAGAAGCACTGCATCTTCACATCTTTGATACCAGAGAGTGGAAGGTAGAAGAATAAAAAAAGACGATACTACAGAAATTCTTTCATAAGAGTTTCTGCGGTATCGTTTTTCTTTTATCTTAAAACAGATTTTTGAAGTTTTTCTAAATCAGCTTTATCCGGATGAGATAAAGCTCTGTCAAAGTTTTCAATCAACATATCAAGATTTGGTTTGTGGTTTGGATCTTCTTTCATTTTCACATACCGTTCTCTCATAGCCATCGGCATCTTGCCCTGGCACATATACTCTCCTACTATCTGATTGCTCGGATCAATATTTTCACGTACGTTGTGAAGTACTTTCTGATAATACTCTTCGCTTCCACCAAAGCCGGCTGTTCCGAATAAGAAGATTTTTTTATTTCTAAGTGATTTTAACAGTGTGGTTGTCGCTTCGTCAGCAGTTCCTTTGTCTGTCCAGAAGCCGATATAGAGTATTTCTGACTGCGGATCTGCATCTTTACATAGGCCAAAATAATCGAGAGTTTCTTCCGGAAGTATTTCGCGGATCGCATCGGCAAGTTCCTTTGTATTGCCTGTCATGCTGCTGAATAAAATAGAATATCTTTCTTTTCCCATGTTTATTACCCCGTTTCTTTTAAACATATTTTAATTATAACACTATTTTTTAAGATTGACAGTTTTTTTGTGGTAGGCATAATACAAGAAATAAGGTAATATATAGATATGAATCAAGTCATGGAAAGAGGGGGATGAAAGCAATGGTTGATTTGAAAATGCTGGAGGAAAAGACTCCGATCTTGAAGGAGATCTGTAGTGAAAAAGAGGTGTTCTGGAAAAATCCGGACAAAACAGTTTGTGGGGAAGCAATGGAACAGATCGAACTTGGTATGGAAGATGTAGAAGATGCGGAGCGCAGACTGGAGCGTTTTGCACCGTTCATTATGAAATGTTTCCCGGAAACAAAGGAGAGAAACGGAATCATTGAATCTGTTCTGACACCGGTTCCGAAGATGAAGGATTTGCTGAATGAGAAATACGACAGCAATCTGGAAGGAAACTTATTATTAAAGCAGGACAGCCATCTGGCAATCGCCGGTTCGATCAAGGCACGCGGCGGTATTTATGAGATTTTGAAGCACACAGAAGAACTTGCATTAGAGCATGGGTTTTTGAGTCTGGAAGACAATTATGAGAAACTGGCGAGTGAAGAATGCAGAGAGTTTTTCAAAAAGTATACCATTCAGGTGGGTTCCACCGGAAACCTTGGACTGAGTATCGGAATCATGAGTGCAGCAGTTGGCTATCAGGTGATCGTACACATGTCAGCAGATGCGAAACAGTGGAAAAAAGACTTGCTCAGAAGCCACGGGGTAACAGTAAAGGAATATGAGTCAGATTACAGTGAAGCGGTGAAAAACGGACGTGCTTTATCTGATGCAGATCCGAACAGCTACTTTGTGGATGATGAAAATTCAAAAACACTCTTTCTTGGTTATGCAGTAGCGGCAAAACGTCTGCAAAAGCAGTTGGAAGAAAAGAATGTTGCAGTAGACGAGGAACATCCGCTCTTTGTATATATTCCCTGCGGAGTAGGCGGAGCACCGGGTGGTGTATGCTTTGGACTTAAGCTGCTGTTCGGAGATTATGTACACTGCTTTTTCATAGAACCGACACAGGCACCGTGTATGCTAGTCGGAATGGCAACCGGACTGAACCAGGAGATTTCCGTACAGGATATTGGGCTTACCGGACTTACCCATGCAGATGGGCTTGCCGTGGGACGTCCTTCTGGATTTGTAGGCAGAGTAATGAAGAATCTGCTTGGCGGCGAATTTACTATCCGCGATGGGAAATTATATGATTACATGAGAGACCTTCTCGGAACAGAGAACATTTTTCTTGAGCCAAGTGCTTGTGCTTCTTTTGAAGGACCAATACAGATTGAAAGGAATGAATCTGCACGTAAATATTTACAGGAGAATCATCTTGAAGAGAAAATGAAAAATGCGACACATATTGCATGGGCAACAGGCGGAAGTCTTGTGCCGGAAGCAATTCGTGAAGAATACAAAAACACGTATCTGGAGAAATAAAAAGAACCGGCTGATTCATGAATGCCGATTCCTGGTATAAAAAACTGAGGTCATTGTTCCATGATTAGGAAATGCTGACCTCAGCGTTTTTGAAATATTTAATTGTTGCGCTATATGGAATAAAAGTTTTGCTCGCCATTGTTGTATAAATTTAAACTCACATTCCATATCAGGATTTCTTTAATTCTTCCCTATACAATTCGGTTATATATGCCGGACCATTGCACCACAGTTTTGTTTTCTCATCATACAGTGCTTTTCCTGTCTTTGAACATAGAAAATCTGTCAATACCTCTTTTCTGTCCTTGCCCGTCTCTTCTGCGATTTCTTCTGTCACCATAGCGATAAGAAGGTCGATTGTATAATCCAGTTTTTCTTTTGGAATTGTTACTTCAGCCATATCTTCTCACCTTTCACAAATTTCAGACACTCAATAGCGGATTCTGTTTTGAAGCAATATTGATCTTTTAATTTATTTGGCAGCAACTGTTTAATACAAAAATCATCTGCTTCCTGATCACCTGCTGTTCCAAACGCCCCTGCAAGGTAGGCTGTAAGAGTTGCATTTGTCGCATCATCCGCAATCTTTCCTGCAATGATATCATACCTTGCCATTTCTTTGCAAAAATTCAGTAATATCTTCAAGCACAGCTTCATCACCTTCACAATGAAAAATCCCATAGCATTTTTCTATATATCCAAGAACATCTGCTTCTTTAAACAAGTGGATAATCTGTTCAACAGGTAAATGCCACTCTTCTGAAGCAAGCCGGATTAATCTTGTTTGCATGAAAGTAATCTCTGTTTTCTCACTCATAATGAATCCTCCTTAATTTCTTGGTCAATAATACTGGAATTTTCTACTCTTATCAATAACCCCAAGTCATCAGATTCCATTCTCCGCCTTCACTCCGTGCAAGCCACCATGACCAAGTGTATTCTTCGTTAGCTTCCCATGCACCGCCACCTTTTTTCGGCGAACGGAAACTGCTTTCAAATGCAATACATTGCGTAAAGGCTTCTTTATTATCATCCGTTCTTAAATTGTTCATCCATTCAATGTTATCTGCATTGTTGCATTCTTCATCAGGCATATAAGAAAGGCTATGCAATTCACAGCCCTCAAACGAAGTGAACTGCTTTTTTATAATCTCAATGGCAGAGTCTATTTCTTCTTTTGAATAAACGGAAGATGTTCCATAATCAATTTCCACTTTTGATGTATCGCCGTCTTTTCCGCATCCGGCAAAGAGAAGAACCAGCACAATGCAAAGCATTACGGTTATAATCTTTTTCATAGTGAATACCTCCAAATACCGTTTTTTCATTCTCTGCGACTTCCCGATAAACGGGAAGTTAACCTCCTGTTACTCATCATCTGTAAATTCCATCATCTCATCAACAGTGCAGTCTAGCTTCTTGCAGATCTTCTCAATCGTCTCCATTGATACATACTGATTTTTCCCCATCCGGGCAAGAATATTTCCACTGATTCCAGTGAGGTACTGCATCTCTATCCGCTTCATATTTTTATCTATGAGCATTTTCCACAATCTGTTATAACTTACGCCCATAAGCTATCTCCATATTTCTCATTCAAATATATTTTGATTATATCATGACCGTTGCTTCGCAACTATCATGATCCAATTCGCCGTTCGCCAATCATGCAAGCATGTTGGCTCTCTTGCGCTCATTATATCACGATTTCGTTAGGTCGAATACCTGTAATTTTTGATTTCTTCTGTAAAATGGAAAAGAGGATGCCCCGGCAAAGGGCAGCCTCTCCAACCATTTATTCTGAATTAATCAAATGGAATCTCACCATCTGGTGCTTCCATGAATCCATCCTTAACTGTTTTGGATGTTTCCGACGAATCCGCTCAAGCACCGTTATCCTTTTATGACACTGCCTGGAACTGGCTGTTATACAGATGACTGTAGAAGCCGCCTTCTTTCAGCAGTTCTTCATGAGTTCCCTGCTCAATGATCTTACCGTCTTTCATGACGAGGATCAGGGAAGCGTTGCGGATCGTAGACAGGCGGTGTGCAACGACAAAGCTTGTACGACCTTTCATCAGGTTATCAAATGCTTCCTGTACCTGCAGTTCGGTACGGGTATCGATACTTGAAGTCGCTTCGTCCAGGATCAGCATTGGCGGCAGACAGAGCATAACTCTTGTGATACACAGGAGCTGTTTCTGTCCCTGGCTGATGCTGTCCTCATGCAGGACGGTATCAAGTCCCTGCGGAAGTCTGCGGATGAAATCCCAGCTTTTTGCCTCTTTTGCTGCCCGGATGATTTCTTCATCCGTGGCATCCGGTTTTCCGAAGCTGATATTTTCACGGACAGTACCGGATTTGATCCAGGTATCCTGAAGCACCATACCGAAGCTCTTTCTGAGCGAATGTCGGGAAAGCTCATCGATCGGTTTACCGTCGATACAGATTTTTCCGGAATCCACGTCATAGAAGCGCATCAGGAGGTTGATAAATGTTGTTTTTCCGCATCCGGTAGGACCTACGATCGCAATACGCATACCAGGTTCAACCTGAAGGTTAAAGTCTTCAATCAGAGATTTACTCTTGTCATAGCTGAAATCTACGTGGTCGATATCCACATTTCCATCCACCTTTTCAAGTACTTCAGAAGAATCGTTTACTTCTTCCGGTTCTTCTAAGAGGTCAAAGATACGTGTCGCACATGCAAGGGCGTTCTGCATTTCCGTGATTACGGATGTAATGTCGTTGAATGGCTTCATGTACTGGTTCGCGTAAGAAAGCAGTACGGAAAGACCGCCGACAGTCAGGGCTCCAAGCGGGATCAGGAATGCACCTGCAAGCGCTACGGCAGCGTAAATAATGTTGTTTACGAAACGGGTGGACGGATTGGTAAGGCTGCTGTAAAATACGGCTTTCTGGCTGTATTCTTTGAGCTCTTTATTGATCTCATCAAAACGCTTTGAAGCCTTGTCCTCATATCCGAATGCCTTGACAACCTTCTGATTTCCGATCATTTCCTCGATCAGAGCAGTCTGTTTTCCACGGGTTTCACTCTGCTTTTTAAACATGGTAAAAGAGCGTGAGGAAATAAATTTTGCCACCAGGAAGCTGAGTGGTGTCAGAAGGATGACCATCAAAGTGATCCACACGTTCTTGGAAAACATGAAGATCAAGGTTACAACAACGGTCACAACGCCGGAAAATAACTGGGTAAATCCGAGCAGTAATCCGTCAGAAAGGATATCAGTATCAGCAATGATACGGCTCACAATATCGCCGGTGCTGTGCTGGTCCAGATAAGAAAGCGGAAGCTTCTGGATGTGGCGGATTGCCTGGGATCGGATATCCTGTACAATATGATAGGTCATGCGGTTATTGACAAGGTTCATGATCCAGATTGCGGCTGCAGCGATCACTACGAACAGAAGAATCTGCTTCAGATAGAGCCACATCTGGGTAAAGTTTACATTGTGCGCTGCTACGATCTCATCGATCGTATTACCGAAGAGAACCGGCACATAAAGCTGAAGAACCACTGATATTCCGGCAAGGATGATGCTGAGGATCAGGAGGATCCAGTATTTTCCGATATATTTAAAAAGCTTTTTCATTACACTGTCTTTTTTCATACCTACATCTCCCCTCTTTCATATTTTGCACGGTCTTCCGGGAACTGTGAGAAATAGATCTCACGATAAACTTCGCAGGATTTCATAAGTTCATCATGTGTACCGGATCCGGCGAGCTCTCCATTATCTAATACTAAAATCTTGTCTGCCTGGCGGATGCCTGCAACCCTCTGGGATACCAGGAAGGTTGTTGTCTCTCCTTCCAGTCCTGCGAGGGCTTTCCGAAGTGCTGCGTCAGTTGCAAAATCAAGTGCGCTTAAGCTGTCGTCGAGGATCAGGATTTCCGGCTTTTTCACAAGAGCGCGGGCAATGGTAAGACGCTGACGCTGTCCACCGGAAAGGTTCTTTCCGTTCTGCTCGAGCATGAAATCAAGCTGTCCGTCTTTTCCTTCTACGACTTCTTTTGCCTGTGCAACTTTCAGTGCATTCCAGATCTCGGAGTCAGATGCATTTTCATTGCCCCATTTCATGTTATCGCGGATGCTGCCTTTGAAAAGGACGGAGCGCTGCTGTACGATTCCGACCTTGTCGTGGATTTCCTGATTGGTGAGCTCTTTTACATTGCGTCCATTCAGTTTAACGGTTCCGCAGGTTACATCATAGAAACGGGAGATCAGGCTGACCAGAGTGGATTTTCCGCATCCGGTACCACCGATGATACCGACTGTCTGCCCTTTTTTTACAGAGAAACTGATATCAGAAAGGCTTGATGCACCGGCACCTGCATAGGTGAAGGATACCTTGTCGAATTCGACTTCATTTGCAGAAGGATCTGCCTTTGCAGAAGGGGTTTCCGGATAATGCATGGTAGTCCTGATATCCAGGACACCGGCTACACGGTCTGCACATGCCATCGCCTTGTTCAGTGTAATGATCAGGGAAGCCAGCTTGATCAGCTCGACGATCATCTGTGCCATGTAGTTGTAAAGCGCGACAACCTGTCCCTGATGCATGGTTCCGAGATTGACCTGGAGTCCTGCTCTTGCGATCAGGATGACAGTTGCAATGTTAATCAACACGTAGGTAAATGGATTTAACAGGGCGGAAATTCTTCCGACAAATTCATTTAACCTGGTCAGTTCGGTGTTGCTCTTTTCAAATTCATTTACCGATTCTTCTTCGCGGCAAAATGCGCGGATCACGCGGACACCTGTCAGATTCTCACGGGTAAGTCCTGTGACGCGGTCCAGGGCAGCCTGCACTTTTTTAAAAAGCGGGATGCTGACCAGCATAATGAAAATGACGCCGACAAATAAAAGAGGGATCGCCACAACGAATACCAGCGCACATTTAAAGTTGATCGTAAATGCCATGATCATCGAACCGATTACGATAAACGGACTTCTCAGAAGAAGACGAAGTCCCATGTTGATGCCGTTCTGGACCTGGTTGATATCATCGGTCATCCGTGTGATCAGGGTGTCCGTACCGATCGTATCAAGTTCGGTAAATGAAAAGCCCTGAATGTGGTCAAATACGGCCTGTCTTAAATTGGTTGCACAGCCGACACTCGCTCTTGCAGCAAAATACTGTGCGGTAAAACTGCAGCTAAGACCGACTGCAGCCATGAGGATCAGCACCAGGAACATCTTTACGATGTAGCCGTGGTCATTGTTTGCAATACCAATATCAATGATCTTGGCGACAACCACCGGAACCAAAAGGTCAAATACGACTTCCAGCAGTTTGAATAATGGTGCAAGAATGCTTTCCATCTTGTATTCTTTCAGATAAACCCAAAGTTTCTTCAAACACACTCACTCCTGTTCTTTACTTCTTAGTTTTTTCTTGACCTACTCATTATAATGCGCTACCATCAATATGAATAATATTGTTTTTATGACAGCTTAATAAAAAAAAAGTATAACAATGTGAGTGGAAAAAGGTATTTTGACCTATTTGATACCAGATTGCTACGTGCTTTGCACTCTCGCAATCCTCAAAAACATTCGTAATCCGCTCATTTTTCTTTGAAAAATGGCTACTTACTCATGTTTTTGGCGGGGCAAGAGGTCAAAAATCCTCTTGCAAGCAAGCTTGCATCGGCTTTCTGACCTTTTGACCCTGGTATCATCATATAACTAAACGGAGGGAAAAAAGAAAATGGAACTCAGACAGCTGGAATATTTCCGGGAAATCGCGAATACGGGAAGCATTAATGAAGCGGCGAGAAAGCTCAATATGTCACAGCCACCCCTCAGCTATCAGATCAGGCAGTTGGAAAATGAACTGAACGTGCAGCTGTTTGAGCGTACCCATAAAGGGGTGATCCTGACGGCGGCAGGTAAGCTTTTGTATGACCGTGCGGCGAGCCTTCTGGATTATGCCAGATCGACAGAGCTTGAGGTGTCCCAAACGGGTAAAAAAAGGGTTCTGAGAATCGGGATCACGCCGACGACGGTCGGCACAGTCATGCCGTTTATCGCAGAATTTTCAAAGAAAAATCCCGACGTGAATTTTGAGGTTCACGACGGGATCACGTATACGTTATATGATTATCTTCAGGAAGGGATCATCGATATTTCGGTTGTCCGCACGCCGCTCCGGCTGGATGATGTGGAGTCCGCAGTCCTGCATTCGGAGCCGATGATCGCTGTCTCCAATCCGGAGATGCCTTCAGAAGGACGAAAATCGCTCATTCTTGAAGATTTAGTCCACAGACCGTTAATTCTCTACCGGCGCTATGAAAAGCTGATTATGGATGCATTTCACACGCAGAATCTGGTTCCGGAGGTGTTCTGTCTGTGTGATGATGCCAGGGGCGCTACCCTCTGGGTGAAGGAAGGGCTTGCCACGGCGATCTTCCCACAGTCCATGGAGCCGCTTTGCGAAGGGCTGACTTGTCAAGTGCTTGATGAACCGGATCTGGTGACGAAGATCCTTCTGATCTGGCAGAAGGGGCGGAAGCCGACGGCGGTGGTACAGGATTTTATGGATGTCTGTCTGAAATAATTTAAACCGTATCAAAAATAATAATCCTTAGTTTATTTTTGATACGGTAAGTGAATTGTAAGACGGATTCTCCTTGTTCTGGCAGGTGGAAGCGATAAACATCAGTATGATCGATTTGCGAATTGTTTTTCGATTATACTGCTTTTTCAAAGTTTGCCCCTATACCCATTTTCACTTCAAATGTCGTTCCGCTATGCTTATTTGTATAAACTTCAATCGTTCCGTCATGAACCCGCACAACTTCTCGCACCATCGCAAGGCCAAGCCCCACACCTCCGAGTTCCCGGCTTCTTGACTTATCTACCCGGAAGAACGGTTCGAAGATCTGCTCCCTGAATGCTTCATCAATTCCATTTCCTGTATCCGAAACCGTCAGAACAACTTCGTTCTTCTCCCTTATTGCCGATACCGTAACGGATCCATTTTCCCGATTATATTTAATCGCATTTTCCACAAGATTATATAGCATTCTGTAAATCAGAATATCACTCCCTGTCAAAAACAATTCTTCATCTGCCTTTGCTCCTGCTCCCTGTGACTTCTGTATCAGTTCAACCTTTTTTTCCTGTGCCAGCGGTTCCAGATCTGTCAGCACTTCCTCGATCAGACTATGGAGCTCAATTCTGTCATTTCGCGATACGGTCTGTAATTCGCTCATATCCAAAAGCGTTCGGACCAACTTGCTAAGACGTTCATTCTGCTCCGTTACCATCTGAATTGTCTCTTCTGCCACTGCGGTACTCTCCGGATGTTCTGTTGTATGGTATAGATCCAGTTGTGCCTGGATTAAAGCCAGTGGAGTACGTAACTCATGTGCTGCATTTCCCGTAAACTGGCGCTGCGTCTCGAATGATTCTGAAAGCCGTATAAGCATCTTATTGTAAGATATGCGAAGTCTGTCCAGCTCTGCAATCTTATTCTCTTCGATCGTATAATCTTTCAGATTCTGTGCCTGAACTTTTTCCACTGTCTCTGAAAATTTCCTGAGTGGTTTCAATGCCCGTCCACTGATAAAATAAGTCGCTGCGCCGCCAAACAGCGCTACAATAGCAGTAATCAGAAGGCTTCTGCTTCTATAATCTGATTTGGAGTTATAAACCTTCATGGAAAACTGTGCCACAAAGTCATCCCACTCATTATCCGGAATATCAATGTACACCGATTCCGGCTCTGTGCCCTGATCCGTGATAGACTCCTGAAGCGTATCGAAATAATAGACTCCGTTTTTATATAAGAAAAAGGTAAGACATCCGCATAATATGGTGATCAACACGGTTGTAAGAAGTGTTAATTTCCACTGGAGTGATATTTTCTTCATGCTTTGCTATTTCCCCCTATCTTATAACCCTCACCGATTTTGTTCACGATTGGATCATATCCGAGTCCTGCTTTCAGTTTTTTTCTCAAAGAAGACATATGCACTCGGATGGAACCGCTAAAACTATCCACAGAAGAATCCCAGACATGCTCGATTAGTTCTTCCTGACTGACCGGTCTTCCCTGATTTAAAAGGAGATATTCTAAAATCCCATTTTCTTTTCTCGTCAACGCAACCGGGTTATCGTCTGCATATGCAACCCTTTCTCTCGTATCAAATCGAAGTTTTCCGCATTCCAGACAGATATTTTTTTGTATAAATTTTCTCCTTGTCAGGCTTCTCACGCGCGCTTCCAGCTCCTGCAGGTGAAATGGTTTTTCCATATAATCATTTGCACCGGAATCCAATCCTTCAACCTTATCTGCGATCTGACTTCTCGCAGACAGGATCAATACTTTTGTCTCTTCATTTTCTTTGCGAAGTTCCCGAAGGATCTCCATCCCATCCACCCCGGGCAGGTTAAGATCAAGCACGATCAGGTCATACAGTTCCGCATAGATCATCTCCAGTGCCTGCTCTCCGTCATTACACATGTCCACCTCATAACCTGCCAGATGCAGACTTTTCGCGATCATATCACATAATTTCTTTTCATCTTCAACAACTAATAATCTCAATTTACTTTTCTCCATTTTCTTAACAGGAAATTTACATCCCATATTATATAATGTAGTCACTGAACGGTCAATAAGCCGACTTTGAGCAATAACATTGAAAGGAGCAGTTACTATTTACAGTAACAAGTGGTATCTTAATGAAATCAGAAAAAGCAACACAAATTTTTTTACTTGCAGCCGGTCTTGTATTTTTCCTTGTCGGGATTTACCGTGGAGAAGCTGCAACTGTACTCAGTAAGGCAATAAAATTATGTATGGAGTGTGTCGGAATTGGATAAGAAATTAAAATCAAACAAGAACTTCCTGGTTCGTTTCCGCGGATGGTTTCAGGCAGCTGCAACACTGCTGACCAATCTTCATATTCCGAATCTGTTTAAAGGGAAAATTTATCAGGGAAAGGTAAAAACAATATGTGTACCCGGACTGAACTGCTACTCTTGCCCGGCTGCTACAGGTGCCTGTCCGATTGGAGCTTTCCAGGCTGTAGTCGGTTCATCAAAATTCAAGTTCACCTACTACATCACCGGATTCTTTATCTTGCTGGGAGTTCTGTTAGGACGATTTATCTGCGGTTTTCTCTGTCCGTTTGGATGGTTTCAGGATTTGTTGCATAAAATTCCGGGTAAGAAACTGTCTACTGCAAAACTAAAACCCCTGCGGTATCTGAAATACGCGGTTCTGGCCGTTTTTGTTATACTGCTTCCGGCATTTGTGACTAATTCGCTGGGGATGGGCGATCCATTCTTCTGCAAATACATATGTCCACAAGGCGTACTTGAAGGTGCAATTCCACTGGCACTTGTTAATTCGGGAATCCGCGCGGCACTCGGACACTTATTTACGTTTAAGTTTACAATCCTTGTACTTGTAATCATCTTAAGCATTTTGTTTTACCGCCCATTCTGTAAGTGGATTTGCCCGCTTGGTGCCATCTACTCGCTGTTTAACAAAATATCATTACTTAAGATTAAGGTGGATCCTGAAAAATGTGTTAACTGTCAAAAATGCAGCCATGCCTGTAAAATGGATGTAAATGTAGTAGACACACCGGATCACCCGGAATGTATCCGATGTGGAGCATGTATGAAAGCCTGTCCGACAAATGCGATCTGCTATCATTACGGATTTTCAGGCAAGAAACAGGCTGACAATAAATAAGCAAAAATGAATCAAATGATATTCAAAAGGAGATTAAAAATCATGAAAAACAAAACAAGTAGAACAAACTCAATGAAATTAAAAAAAGTAATTGCGGCATCTCTTGCCGTTTTCATTCTTTTTGCATTCACAGGTTGCAAAACTTCATCCGGTTCCGCAACAACTGAAAGCTCAAAGCAGGAAGATACTTCCACAACAGATTCAAGCAGTTCGGGTGATCTGAATGAAAAGCTGAATGACCTTTACCAACAGGAAAACCAGATCTTTGCAGATCACAAAGATGTGTGGGACAAAGCATTTGGCTTTATGAGCAAGAACGTTGACGATGATACCAAGAATGAAAACTATGCGGACTTTCTTGCAAATATAATAGAATCAAACAAAGATTCTTTTTCCGAAGAAGAATATGCTACTCTGAGTAAAGACATTGAAACGATCCGCGGTATTGAAGAAGAAATTGCAAAACTTGAAAAAGAAATTGCCGCAGCTGATCCTTCCGGCAGTAGTTCCTCCGGCACAGATGACTCTACAGGTGTGTTTCACGGTTTCAAAGGGAAAGACCTGGATGGTAACGATGTAGATGAAAGCCTTTTCGCCAAAAATAAAGTTACGGTTGTAAACTTCTGGTTCAGTGGATGCAAGCCTTGCGTTGAAGAACTTTCTAAACTGAATGAATTAAATGATACAATTAAGAAAATGGGCGGTGAAGTTGTTGGTATCAATACAGATACATTAGATGATAATCAGGATGGTATCAAAGAAGCGAAAGAAATCTTGAAGGCCAAGGGAGCTTCCTACAAAAACCTGACTTTCGACTCCGATTCAACAGTTGGAAAATATGCAGGAAACATTATGGCATTCCCGACAACAGTTCTCGTAGATAAAGACGGAAATATCGTTGGCGAACCTTTCATGGGCGGAATCGATGATCAATCAAACTACGAGCAATTAATGAAACAAATTCAGTCCATACTTGATCAGGAATAATTCATTTACTGAAGATGTATGCTAAATGAGGCTGTCGCATTAGTGCGGCAGCCCCTATTTTTTTTGGTGTATTCCTATTTATCAGGATTCCATGTTTAACCTTCTGCTAGCTCTGAGGTTTTCCGAATGCTTTGTTTATGATTTAGGTAACATTCAAGCGTAGCAATACAATTCTCTGTTAGTATGTCTCGAAAATGCTTTGTTTCTTTTATGTATTGTATTTAAAAACTCATAACCTGCTCTTCGTCAAGTCTTTTAAGAATTTCGCATGCCAGCTTAACAGCGTTATCAAAGTCGCTATAAGCTGAAATTCCATAATGTGTGTGCGCATAGCGAACCGGAACACCGATAACGATGACCGGAACCGCTTTTTCAGTCAGATGTATAGCTGCACCGTTGGTTGAACCGGCACTGCGAACTGCATCCTGAACCGGAATACCAAGCTTTTCTGCCAGATCCAGAGCATATCTTTGATAATGTGGATTGGTGATCATACGGGCATCAATGTGACGCAGCATCGGTCCTCGCTTGATAGCTGTCTGAACCATATACGACTCAACGCAGGTATCATCTGCCGGGCATCCCTCAAAAACAATTGCGATATCCGGCTTAATTACCTGTGCTGTTACAGTGGCACCGCGTACACCAACTTCTTCCTGTGCTGCACAAGCGCCAACAATATCCACATTCAGCTCCTGACCAGCCAGGGTATGCATGGTCTTAAGAATTGCCGCACATCCCAGACGGCAGTCAAAGCTCTTGCCAACCATCAGATCTGTGGTTTCTGAATATGTAAATGTCACATCCGGCACTACGGGTTCACCGATACGAATGCCGAACTTTTCAACCGCCTCTTCTTTAGAAACAGCGCCAACATCTACCGTGATATCTTTCATATCCAGAGGTGCTTTACGCTCCTGCTCTGTCATGAAATGCGGAGGCTTGCTGGCAGTAAGCCCCGGAATATATTCTCCGAACCGGTTGCGAACCAAGACTTTATGAGCCGGAATATTGTGGTTAACCCAACCTCCGATCTGAATGATGCGGAGAGTTCCGTTCGGGCAGATAGCCTGCACCATAAAACCAACCTCATCACTATGTGCGTCAAGCTGAACAACCGGACGTTTGCCGTTATTTTCTTTACGGCGGATATACAGGTTGCGCATGCGATCTTCTGTAATTTCTCCGAGTCCTTCTGCGTAAGGACGAATCGCTGCAACCACTTCATCTTCGAAACCGGATGTACCGTTTGCATTTGAAATTGCTGCAATCATTTCCAATGTTGTTTTTTTATCCATTATGACACCTCTTTATGAAAGTTTTACTTTCTTGAATTCTTCCATGAAATCAACAATATAGTTTGCTGTAGTCTCAAGCATTTCCTTGCCCCACTCTTCTGTAGCGGTACTCGGATGATCCGGTCCGATCCAGCCGTTGTCTGTTACATGCGGAGTATTGCGTATAATATCAACGTTAACTCCCTTGAACTCAACAGAACGGAAACCGGTTGTCTTCAGATTATCAGACAGGTGCTTAAACTGGAGTTCACCACCTATCTCACTCTTATCAACTAAAGACGGATCAATTCCAAGAATCGCAGCTGTTTCCTCACCACCGCCGTGGCCGCCTTTCCACGCCGGGTTCATATCCCATGCCATCAGCCACCAGTTAAGCATAGCCACCAGACAGCCCTTATCTTCGAATTCCATGCCAAGGCGTTCAATCATCTTGATGTTTCCGCCATGTCCGTTCAGGAAAACGAATTTTCTTGCGCCGTGACGATACAGACTCAGAAAAATCTGACGGCAAAATTGATAGAGTACCTCATTGTCAATATCAATTGTACCCGGATATGGAGCTAAACACTGGCAGGAACCATATGGAATGGTCGGAGCAATCAAAACATCACTCTTTTTCTCGATTTTCTCCAACAAATGCTCCGGAATCAGTGTGTCGGTTCCAAGCGGCATATGACGGCCGTGACACTCAATACTGCCGATAGAAATAAGTACCATATCGTTTTTTTCAAAATATTCTTGAGCTTTCGGCCAAGTCAAATTTGTAAGTCTCATAAGTTCTCTCCTTCCTACTATAATTATTCTTCTCAGCTGAAAATCGGACTATTCGGAAACCAGACAGTCCGACATCCATCAATTACTGCGTTGCTTCCTATTCCCCTTTAGGATTTTTTATGACAATGCAGAATTTTTGAGCTACTCTTGATAACCCAAGTATAGTCCATGCAAATATGATTGTCAACAATTTCAACTTAATGTTAACAGCGGGAAAATAGTGCTTTCGTTTTTGCTAACAATCCACTATAATTATAATAAGTTTTTTGCTAACGGACAAAAGACATCCGTATAATTTTTTCTATTAATTAGTAAGGAAATGAAACATGCGAGAAATTGGCGGTATGTTCTACTATGAACCAAGCGTACCTATCGAAAACGGATACTTATTCTGAAAATTTTATGAGGTAAATATGCAGAAACAAAGAAAAACATCAAATACTACTACATCAGAAATTGTTCTTGAATCTCTGCGGGAGCAGATCATCAATGGAATCCTTCAGCCTCAAGAAAAACTGGTAGAGGCTGAAATTGCCCGGAAATTCGGACTCAGCCGAGGTCCTGTGCGCGAAGCACTCCGACAGCTCGCTGTCGAAGGTTTAGTCGATTACTGTCCTAACAAAGGATGTACAGTCGCACTGCTTTCTCCACAAGACGCTTATGAAGTCTTTTTTCTGCGCGGCAGCCTTGAAAAACTGGCAATCCAAAAAAGTAACTGCCTTCTTAGTGACTATAGTCTCATGATAATGGAAGCCAGTATTGAAGAATTTCGAAAGGCTATTCTCGAAGGCAATACTATGAAGGCTGTTCGTGCAGATGAGACATTCCACCTGCAGATCATTCGTTCTGCCCAGCTTAACCGACTGACCAAAATGTGGGAGCTGCTGAGTCCACTGAATGGTGCCATGTTCCTCTCGGTTCAAAATGCTAATCGCTTTGGACAGTTAAGCGGAGATGCTGAAACGCTTCAGAATGCCAAATGCTTAGAACCAAACACACCGGATCAAAATACCTCTTATAACGGAAGCGCTGCAGTATGGACACACCAATGTCTGTTGGAGGCCATCCGGATTAACGATCTCCAGACAACCTGTGATCTTCTGGATCAGCATTATGAAGAAACCGGCAGACGTGTATACAGACTTTCACTCATGAAAGAACAGAGCTTTTGATCCGTTTCATTAATAATGGTTTGAGGGGCAAACTTGAGGGTTTGGTTTGAAGGGTTCATAATATGTTTCTTTTGTCTTTTGGATCGACTTCATCACCAAGGATTTCTTTCATTTCATGTATAAGGATTATGCACAGTCCGTTTTTCATAAAACTTATTCTGTTTTTCAACTTCTGTGATATAATGCTTTATTATAATAATTCCCATGGACAATGAGGTGAACCAAGTGAAAAAGAAAACACTTGTGCCTCTTATCATTTTTTTACTGGGCATATGCCTTGTTAGTTTGATTGTATACAAAACAGACGCCCACGAAAAAGAGCAGAGACACATAACAGCACAATTAAACGTAGCCACCTATGGCGAACGAATAAAGAATGAAATTACAAATGGAATTGAGATCACAGATACCTTGAAGCAAATCTTAATAAGTGAAGATGGCGAAATCCATCAGTTTGAAACAATTGCAGGAAATCTTATGTCTGATTCTATTGAAAGTGTACAGCTCGCTCCTAATGGTGTTGTTACAGATATTTATCCGGCTAATGAAAAGGAGGCAGGTAAGATTGATTTGATTCATGATAAAGACCGCGGAAAAATTTCCTGTTACGCAAGAGACAACCATACAATCATTACGCAGGGCCCCTTCAAATTAAAACAGGGAGGATATGGAATTGCAGTTCGCAATCCCGTATACCTGAAAGATAAAAACGGACATGAGTATTTCTGGGGATTTACTATTGTTATCCTGCGTGTTCCGGATATTTTTTCAGATTCAATCAGTGCACTTTCAAATTTTGGATACGAATACAAAATTTCAAAAACAGACGCTCCATGGAGTGATACTTATAAAGTGGTTTATCAATCAGATGGGCAAATAAATCATCCTGTTTCTTATACATTTACAATAGGAGATGAAAACTGGAAATTTGAAGTAACTCCTAAAAGTGGATGGAGAAATGCCACATTACTGATAATCATCATCGGAATATTTCTTACAATAAGCCTTCTCCTGTCAGTTCTTACCAGAGTATGGTTAGTAGCAAAAGAACATAAGAAAAAGTTTCAGATACTGGCGCGCACAGATTCTCTTACAAATATTTATAACCGCTATGGATTTGATGAATTTGCAGAAAAAATGATTCAAAAAAATCCAAAAGCACATTTTGTGGCTGCGCTCCTTGATATTGATGATTTCAAGTTTATTAATGATATCTATGGACATAATTATGGAGACAGGGCACTAAAGAATCTTGCAGACAGCATGAAGACTTTTTTCCCATCCGATGCATTACTTGGAAGAAATGGTGGTGACGAATTCTGCATTCTTTTACCAAATTGTACCTTTGCAGAAGCAGATATACAGCTGCAGAAATTCACCAAACTTCCTAAATCATTCTCATACCATGGTAAGGAACATGCATTTTATATTTCTCTAGGATATGCAGAATATCCAACATTTGCATCCAATCGTTCACAACTCATGCGCTGCGCAGATGCCGCTCTTTATGAAATAAAGCTTCATGGAAAAAATGGATGTATGGTCTACAGAGAAGGACTTCGGTCAGGTGCCCGCAAACAGCTTGGATTCGCATTCAAGGATATCTCTGAACATCTTCCAGGTGCATTCATCATATACAGAGCTGACAAAGAAGATGATGAACTATTTTTTGCAAATGATGAATTTCTTCATATGTCAGGATATAAAGATATAGATGAACTGTTCAGACTTACTAAGAAAAGTTTTCGCAACTTGATCCGGGAAGATGAACAGCAACAGATAGAATCAAGTATCTGGGAACAGATTGACAGTGGTAATGAAAATGACTATATTCACTTCCATCTTCGAAAAGCTGACGGAACTTATTTTTCTGTGCTTGATCATGGAAGAATTGTAGAGAACCCGCAATACGGAAAGGTATTTTACGTATTGTTTATGGATTGGAAAGATATGCATATTCGTTACAATGATAAATTCGCAAGATAATAAAATATTGCAAAAAAACAGAGCGTATGATCTATTTTCATACGCTCTGTTTCGCAGTTTTCTTTGCTGCTTGAGGATTTTGCAGGATTTCTGCTATATACACAATTCATTGGCAAAAATCTTGTAAAATTCTGAAAGTCGGTACAAATTTTTCATCGGATAACATTTCTTTTTCTTTATCCATGTTCTACCTGCCTTTTACAGTTTCTTCACAAACAGACAGCGAATTGCATTTAATATGGTGATAATCATAACACCTACATCAGCAAAGATTACTGGAACTTTATTTCATTTTTAATTCAACAAATTTTTGTTTATCTCGTTCTTAAGTTCATCTTTATTCTCGTATGTTCTCACTATCGGAATCGTACTCTGTCTGTTCTACATAATCTGCGGAACAGTCTCGTTTGTACGGATAAAAAAATAAACTGAGCCACGGCTGTTCCAACATGAAATCAGCCGTGGCCTTATTTATATCATTTCTCCAGTAAGTATCTCTTAAAGATGGTAAACAGCAAAAAGGATTTGCCACATCTACGAATGCCGATAATCACCTTTATCATTCCATTATCTTTTCGCTCGATCAGCTGCTGTAGGTAAGCGTCTCTTTTAATCTCCATCGTTATACTCCCCATTTCCGTGCATCTACACACTTTTATGTAATGTTGATAAATATATTTTCAGATTTTTTTGATTGCAGTGTCTATAATCGACTACTCCAATCGTTATTATAGGTAGACAACAAAAAGAAGATGGTTCCGATGTTTCATTAAATATGTTCGTTAGTCTTTTACGCAAAGGATTCTATCTCCTCTGCGCCCTAATGCTTTTCGGATTCAGTTCAACAACTGGAAGTTAATTATAAAGGTCTTTGCAAATACACCATATCTACTAACTGTACTCCGCTCTCGTAGATTGGGTGATCGTAATTATCTGTAAAGAAATTTGATATAATATGTGAACGGACAAAACCACACTTTTCATAAAATGGTATTGTCAGTGGGCTATCGCCTGTTCCGACTTGCAGAATGGCGTATTGTTCTCTGTAATTATTAACAATAAACTCAATTAAGGCTCTTGCATAACCTTTCCCTTGATATTCTGGAACTGTCGCAATGTTCTTGATTTCGAGTATATCATTTTTTTCATCCGTTATGACACACTCGCACTTGACCCCATTATCATCAAGTACATACATCTTGCCGCTATCAAGATAACGGTCAACCATATCTTCCTGCTCATCTGCTAATAGGAGCAAATCAAGATATTGTTTTTTATTCTCTTTAACTTCGATAATTTTCATCAATCGCACCTTCAAATTCCGATTTCTATTTTTGTTTCCAGAGCATGGTGTACTCTTTTTCACCAGTAACTTCATCCAAACCTTCACATTGAATAATGAAACCTTCTCTTTGGTAAAAAGAAATTGCTCTGGTATTCTTCTGGTATACATTTAATTGTAATCTGACTTTTTTATCCTTAATATAATCCAATAAAAGCTTACCTATGCCACATGACTGCATTTCTTCAGAAACAAAAATACCTTCGATATATTCATCGTTTAGTCCTACAAATCCTTGTATCATTTTATCTGCTTCAAACACATAGACTTCGGATTGTGACATCATTCCTTTTACTAGTTCATAATTACTTTTCCAGTATTGCTTGGAAATAAAATAATGTGCTTTCAGATTTGTCTTTAACCATATGTCGGCAACTCTATCGATATCTCCGTTCAGCAATTTTCTAATCATAACAAATATTCTCCACAACTACATCCTTTATGCTTTTCTCTTTTTTCCATTCTATCACAAGCTCACCATTAATCATCAAGTTTTTGATTTTTTTCATTTCCCCCACTGTAAAACAGCCTCTGAGCGTTTCGTTATATAGAGGGGTACAAATAAGAGCAAGATCCACCCATGTTTAACAGTATTGCCATTTGGCATCTTGTTCTCCTATGGGATTTATCTTGATGGGGATTTCCCAATACCCTCTCAATAACAGACGTTTCACTTGTCTGTTGGTTCCACCTAAAGGTGTTCACAGCACTATTTCTAATATCGGAAGGGACAGCCGATATTAAAATACGTGGACTCCCGGTGGGAGGAATAGTCGCAGCGAAAGGAGGAATATGAGAACAGAAAACAAAGATAAAGAACTAAATCACAGACATTTTATAGGATTACGTCTTACAGATGTCGAACTGGATTTATTAGACCAAGGCGCTGCTTGTTTATCTATTAGTCGATCAGAATATCTGAGAAAACTCCTGCTTGAAAAACAAATCAATCATCAGATTGAAGTGGTTGCAGACATGAATGACCTCAGAAAACTGGTCAGTGAATATGGAAAGATCGGATCGAATCTCAATCAGATTAGCTGTCAGCTAACAAAAATCGGATTGCGTTAGCTGGAAATTGATCATTTTGAATGGAATTTTGTGTCACGAACGTGATTAGAAAATAACAAAAGCGTTCGTTGTCAGCTAATCCAGCTGACATTTTCGAA
The DNA here is from genome assembly GCF_027682785.1 of Coprococcus sp. AF51-11b1. Taxonomy (NCBI): domain Bacteria; kingdom Bacillati; phylum Bacillota; class Clostridia; order Lachnospirales; family Lachnospiraceae; genus Coprococcus; species Coprococcus sp. AF51-11b1. Next base: position 143,631 of record NZ_JAQCZB010000008.1, read on the forward strand.
CGCTTTGAAGCCCGTCGCCAAGAGGATTTGAACCTCCGACCCCTCGCTTAGGAGGCGAGTGCTCTATCCAGCTGAGCTATGACGACACATGCCGTAAACCCTTGATTTTACTGGGTTTCTGGGATTTTTCCCTTCGGCCATATATAAGATTATCAACTCTTTTTCAAGTTGTCAATCTACAGATTTTTTTGATTTGGTAACATTAGAACGTTCCCCAATTTGGGGAATGCTTTGTTGTCACCTTTGGCATTTTTCAGAATAGATTCGAACTGAAAGTTGTTTTTCATTTTTTCCCTTTGGGGAATGCCTCGGCTTTCTCTTAGGAGACGATTCTTATATTCATTTGACTAATAGAACATATACATATATCATACCGTTTGAACATGAAAATGTCAAATGCTTTTCTAAGAGGATGATCATGGTGAGGTAACAGAGCGGGATCTGATATGTGAAATAGCTTTTACAGGACTTTTTCATGTAAAGCCGAATGTTCTGAAACGCATATACAAAAAGCACGACTAATTTTCAATTAAAAGAAATTTGGTCATGCTTTTTATATAAGTCAAAAATCTTTCCTAAAAATTAATATGCCCCTGCAGCCAGATCTGTGCCTTCAGCCGTCTTCCAACTGCCGGTTCGCCAATCACCTTTTCAACCGGTACGCATACATCAAATTGAAGCTCATTGGTTTCAACTGTAAGAACATAAAGTTTTTTCCCGGTAAGAAGATTTTCGATGGTATCGATATTCAGAATCTCACCAAGGATCGCATACTGGTCACATTCAAGACCAGCTGGCATAAAATGCGTATCGACAATACTGTAAATATCTTCCACGCGAATTCTTTTTGATACTGCGGCATAGGTGTCGATGTCGTCAAGCGTAAGGCTTTCAATGGCATCGGGATTCCCTTCCTTTGCTGCGCTCATAAGCATCATCCGGTTGCGGAGATCTTTCGCTCTCTTGTCCGCAGCACCTGCATCCTTTGTGACCGGAAGCAAAATTTTCCCACTTAAGGCAAGCCCAGAGAAGGTTATAGAGATTGAACTTTTGTTCAGACCACCGAGAGTGGCTTCTTTTATGTATTCCATTCCGTTCTGGATATGGAAAATGATACTGCAGCCGAGCTTTACATCTTCGCAGACACCAATATAGGTCGGTGAGGATGCTTTCTGTTCTACTGCAATATCAGCATAAGAGCTGACTCCACTGCCTGAAAAATATGGGAAATAGCATTCTCTGCGGAACTCTTCATCATTTTCATCGATAAAGCCGCAGGAAGAAATGCCAATCCCGTTGCCGTATTCCCTGCGAAGCTCACAGAGATCTGTGTGCTCGTCCAGGGCAATACGGTCATATCCGGAAAATTTCTTTTCGGATTCAAGAAGAATCTGATACCATTCGCGTTCAGATGCGATATCGTGGAATCCGATAGCGTTTAAATATTTATGCAAAATTTACCTCGTTTTCTATCTGATTTCAGACTTACCGCCCATGTATGGACGAAGTACTTCAGGAATGCGGACAGAACCGTCTGCCTGAAGATTGTTCTCGAGAAATGCGATCAGCATTCTCGGAGGAGCTACTACTGTGTTGTTCAGTGTGTGTGCGAAATATTTGTTTCCGTCACTTCCTTTTACACGGATGCCAAGACGTCTTGCCTGTGCATCACCAAGGTTAGAACAGCTTCCTACTTCAAAGTATTTCTTCTGTCTTGGAGACCATGCCTCTACGTCACAAGATTTTACTTTAAGGTCGGCAAGGTCACCTGAACAGCATTCCAGTGTACGAACCGGGATATCAAGAGAACGGAACAGATCAACAGTGTTTTTCCATAATTTATCATACCATTCTTTGCTTTCTTCTGGTTTGCATACAACGATCATTTCCTGTTTTTCAAACTGATGGATTCTGTATACACCACGTTCTTCGATTCCATGAGCTCCTTTTTCTTTACGGAAGCATGGAGAATAAGAAGTCAGTGTCTTTGGAAGTTCAGCTTCATCAAGCATGGTATCGATGAATTTACCGATCATAGAATGCTCGCTTGTTCCGATCAGATATAAGTCTTCGCCTTCAATTTTGTACATCATAGAATCCATTTCGGCAAAGCTCATAACGCCTGTAACAACGTTGCTTCTGATCATGAAAGGTGGGATACAGTATGTGAATCCACGATCGATCATAAAGTCACGTGCATAAGAGATAACTGCTGAGTGAAGACGTGCAATATCTCCCATCAGATAATAGAAACCATTTCCGGCAACCTTTCCTGCACTTTCAAGATCGATTCCGTTGAATTTTTCCATAATTTCTGTATGGTATGGGATTTCAAAGTCCGGAACAACCGGTTCGCCAAATTTTTCAATTTCAACATTCTGGCTGTCGTCTTTACCGATCGGTACAGATGGATCGATGATATTTGGGATAACCATCATATCTTTTTTGATTTTTGCTTCAACTTCTTTTTCTTCAGCAGAAAGTTCTTCCATACGGGCAGCGTTTTCCTGAACTTTTTTCTTAAGCTCTTCTGCTTTCTCTTTTTCGCCATGAGCCATGCATGCACCGATTTCTTTGGAAACTTTATTTTTCTCAGCACGGAGTGCTTCTACTTCGCCTTTGATTTCACGGTTTCTCTTGTCAAGTTCGATTACTTCATCTACAAGTGGAAGCTTTTCATCCTGGAATTTTTTCTTGATGTTTTCTTTTACAACATCCGGGTTCTGTCTTAAAAATTTAATATCTAACATAACTGTTCTCCTGTCTTATTTCTTTATTTTTATTACTGTGGTTTGATCGCATCCTGTACATCCGGATCATACATTTCCTGGTAAACGGCCTGATCTAGTGATTCGGCCTCTTCTTCAGAGAGCTCAATGTAACTTTCACCACGCACAATTTCTTTTATATAAGTGTAACAGCCATCTCTGCTGTGCATGGAATTGAGGATCCATCCATTGTTATCATTGTCAAGCATTGTGAGGGCGAAGCTGAGTTTTCCACCCATTTCACCGAAAGCATCGTATTTTACAATACCTACTTTCTGGTAGCTGCTTCGCAACGCGCGATACAATATGCGGATGTCCGCTTTGTTTTCGTGGGCAATGTTGGAAAGCTCGTCGAGTTCATCGAATCTTGCACTGAAACTTTCTTCGAGCGTTTTACCGTCCTGTCCGCGCATGAATACGTTATAGCTTGATTTCAGACGATTGTATTTCATATTAACATTAATATAAAGAAGAAACATCAATATGATCAGCATGATAAGAAAAAGAAATATATACGCCGGATCAATTCCAATTGATTTCAGAATTTTACTTTCCATATATTATTTTCCTTCCTGTATTGACATCAACAATTCAAATATACGTTCCAGATCGTTGTCCGAATAATATTCAATTTCAATTTTGCCTTTTCCGTTGGCTTTATGATTGACATGGACTTTGGAACCGATGATTGACTTTATACGTTCCTCCAGATCTTCATATACAAATGCATTCTGGATAACAGGCTTTTCTTTTTCTTTTTTGGGTTTCTTCAGTTCTTTGACAAGTTTTTCGGTATCCCTGACACTGAGCTTTTCATCAAATACTTTATTGGCAAGAATATACTGCTGCTCTTTATCCTCGATTGCAAGAAGAGCACGTGCATGTCCGGTTGAAATCATGTCATCGATGATCATCTGCTGTACTCTTTCGTCCAGCTTTAGAAGACGCATGGAGTTTGTAACAGCAGTTCTGCTCTTTGAAACGCGCTCAGCTACCTCATCCTGCTTCAGACGGAATTCATTTAGCAAGCGTTTGTATGCCTGCGCTTCTTCGATTGGATTCAGATTTTCGCGCTGAATATTTTCAATAAGAGAAATTTCAACGATTTCCTGATCTGTGTATTCTTTAATGATAACAGGGACCTCTTTGACACCGGCCTGCTTTGCTGCACGCCAGCGACGCTCGCCGGCGATGATCTCGTAGTAATCGTTCCGTTTCTGAACAATCAGAGGCTGCAGGATTCCAAACTGTTTGATTGAATCAGCAAGTTCCAAGAGAGCATCTTCCTCAAAATGTTTTCTTGGTTGGTCACGGTTTGGCTCTACATCATTGATTTTCATCATAATTGGCCCGGCATTCACTACTTCTTTTTTGACCGGTGCAGTATGTTTTGCGGTTTTGTTTTCTTTGATTAAACTATCCAGACCTTTTCCAAGTCCGCCTCGTTTTGCTGTCATGCTTACTCTTCTCCTTTATGAATTACTTCATCTGCTAATAACATATAACTTTCAGCTCCTGTTGAACGAGGATCATATAAGTTGATTGGTAAGCCATGACTTGGGGCTTCTGCAAGTCGTATATTACGTGGAATGATAGTTTTGTAAATTGTCTGATCAAGATTATCTTTTACATTTTCAACAACTTGAAGAGAAAGATTGGTTCTGGCATCATACATGGTAAATACAACGCCTTCCATTTCAAGGTTTTCGTTCAATCTTTCTTTTACAAGCTCGATTGTTTTAATCAGCTGGCTCAATCCTTCAAGTGCATAGTATTCACACTGAATTGGAACCAATACGGTATCGGCTGTAGTCATTGAATTGATTGTCAGCATACTAAGTGAAGGTGGGCAGTCGATAATGACGTAATCGTAATTACTTCTTATCTTAAGCACCTCATCTCTTAATATGTATTCTTTGTTCTCAGTATCGAGCAACTCTATTTCGGCACCAGACAGATCAATGTTTGCGGGAATTACGTCGAGATTTTCAATTGCTTCTTTGCATAACACCTGATCCATAGTGGCTTCGCCGATTAAAAGATCATATACAGTATAGGCAACATTATCCTTATCTATACCAAGACCGCTGGACATATTTCCCTGTGGATCCATGTCGATTGCGAGAACTTTCTGCCCTTTTGCCGATAAACACGAGGATAAATTGATCGCTGTTGTAGTTTTTCCAACGCCACCCTTTTGGTTGGCAACGGCAATTATTCGTCCCATTGCAATTACCTCCTTTCTAATAGTGTGCAAATATATATGAAGTTTTATTTACATCTAGGTATAATTGTAACACTAAACTTTATCTAAATCTACTAAATGTTTCACGTGAAACATTTATTTTGGCATTTTTTATAAATAAGGGGATTTTTTGCGCGAAACATTCTACACAAAGTGAAATGTGAAAATGTATAAAAATATTCGTAATCCGCTCATTTTTCCTTGAAAAAATGGCTACTTACTCATTTTTCTGGCGGGTCAAGAGAACAAAAATCTCTTGCAAGCAAGCTTGCATCGGCTTTCTGACCTTTTGTCTATGGTATCATCATATTTTGGATATATTAAAATATATTTGGTTATGAGCAGCTGGAAAAAGAGGAGACAAAATGTTTCACGTGAAACATTTTGTCGAAAACCAAGGAACAATAACATGATGAAAATCTTTAAACTGTAAGGAGATTATGGTATACTTATCTATAAGCCGCAAGGTGAAACATTACACAAAACAGATACTATTTGCGAGTATGATCTTGCTGAATCGGGGCAAAAATGATTCGGAGAAAGGACAATTAACGATGAAAAATAAATTGAAAAGTTGTGCGGTTTTAGCAACACTTGGTGCGATTACAATCCATCTGATAAATAAAACACTTATAGAAATGGCAACAAAAGACAGCTTGTTAAACTCATCTGAGGGAAATTATTATGACTGGAGATTTGGAAAAATCTATTATAGAAAACAGGGAAATGGTAAACCACTACTGCTACTTCATGATTTGGATGCAGAAAGCTCTGGCGTAGAATGGAAAAAAGTAGCGGCAATTCTTGCAGAAAAGCATACTGTTTATACCGTGGATCTGCTAGGTTGTGGACGATCTGAAAAGCCAAATATTACTTATACTAATTTCCTTTATGTACAAATGCTGACGGATTTTATTAAACATATCATTGGCGAAAAGGCAGATGTTGTGGCTACGGGAGAATCGGCTGCTATTGCAGTTATGGCATGCGGAAATGATGAAAACGTGATTGGAAAGATTTGTATGGTGAATCCACTGTCACTTACGGAACTTGCAAAATGTCCGAATAAGAGAACCAAGACGCTGAAGTTCCTTATCGAAATACCGATTATTGGTACGCTGCTGTACAACATTATTCATTCAAGAGAAGCGATTGATGAAAAATTTGTGGATAAGTATCTGTATGACGAAGATACGATAGATTATCAGATGACGAAGATATACCATGAATCTGCTCATAATGAAAACGCACATTCAAAATATTTGTTTGCAAGCATCAAAGGTGGATATACAAAGACAAATATTTATCATTGTATTCGCAAGGCGACAAATAGTATCTGTATTATCTCTGGACAATATGATGAAAACAGTATTGAGATTGCTAAACAATATCAGAAGCATGTACCTGCTATAGAATGCATGTGCATAAAGGATACGAGACATCTTCCGCAAATTGAACAACCGGAAGGATTCGCAGAACAGCTGGATATCCTTTTCTCTGCTGAATAATATAAAGTACTTTCAAGTACACATTATAGCCAAATGCGGGATGTACATTTCGGTGTACATCCCGCATTTGGCTATATATGGCTCTTGATCAACTTTTGCGATTATCTAATAGCAAACAGAACTGGTACTTAACTGGTACTTATTCTACTCATGAACACCATGAAAACCGACATGCAACTCTGGGAATTTCTATGGAAATTGTCTTTCTCTGAAAAACAAAACAGAAGGATGATTATTGGGCTTTTTGCAGAAATAATCAAGCTAAATGAAAATAAAAAATCAGATTTTAAGCGGGTAAAAAATTGAACTTACCCGCTTTTTGAAATGAAATAGGAAAACAAATTTCTGGCAGAACTGCATACAAAAAAATAAAAATACATTTTCAAAGCATACAAAAATTGAACTATCAAAAATACAAAATAGAATAAACTATAACAATTAAAATTGAACTATTGTAAAAAGAACTAATAGCAGAAGTTCAATGCAAAGAAAAAATAGTTCAATTTCAATTGTGGCATATACAGACTACAGGCATGTATAGCTGTTTATCCGTGGATAGGTTCTTTGGAAGGAAGTCCTGCTTTTCGAGGAAACTTCTTCCCGGTGGGCTTGATTTTTTTGATCTTTACAAATGAACGGCTGATATCACTGCCTGGAAGCTGGAATACAACTGGTTTATTTTGTGTACCTCCAAGGACATGTACTGCGGTTTTTGCAGCGGAAAGTTCATCGACAATATCACCGGATTTGTAAGAAACAAAGAATCCACCAACTTTTACATAAGGGAGGCAGTATTCGGATAATGTAGATAAATTGGCCACTGCACGTGAAACACAGAGGTCAAACTGTTCCCTGTAGTCTGCCTGACGGGCAAAATCTTCTGCTCTGCCGTGGATTGTATGGATATCCGTAAGATTTAACTCTTCAATCACACTGTCAAGGAAACGGATTCTCTTATTTAAAGAGTCAAGCAACGTGATTTTCAGGTGCGGAAAGGCGATTTTTAAAGGAATTCCGGGGAATCCGGCGCCTGTTCCTATATCGATCACGGTTTGAACTTTACTGATATCCAGGGCCTTTACTAATGCAAGGCTGTCGACAAAATGTTTTTCGTTTACTTCTTCGTACTCGGTGATACCGGTGAGATTCATAACCTTGTTCCATTCCACCAGCATTTCGTAATATTTATCAAACTGATTAAACTGGGTCTGCGTTAATGTGATACCTAATTCTGCAAGCTGTTGCTCAAATTTTTTACTCATATTGCTCCTTTTGCCCCTGAAAGTACACATCTTTGCGGAAAATAAACAGTAATTTACACTGTTTTGCACCAAATAGGTACACAATTTCTGAGAAGATAGCACCTTAAAGGTACACGATAAAGTGATAATGTTTTAAAAAAAATACAATCATGCACCTGAAAGGTATACGAAAAGATGAAAAAACATACTTTTTGCCCTATAAAGTACACGATAAAACCATTTCTTTGAAAATAGATGTGTACTTTTTGGGTGATGCCCTAAAAAGTACACATCTATATAAAGGGAAAAACAGAAACCAGAAATAATGGATTCTGTAATATCCCAAAAAAGATCAAAATACAGGTCTGGTTATCTGGTGGTCTAATGTCCTAGATATACCAGTAATACAGAAATATCGGCAGGTGAGACACCGGAAATACGGGATGCCTGACCGATGGAAAGCGGTCGGAACTGCTTTAATTTCTGCACAGCTTCGATTCGCAGGCTCGGAACAGCATCGTAATCGATATCTGCCGGTATTTTCCTGGTTTCAAGCTTTTTAAACTGTTCTACCTGTTTTAACTGGCGCTTGATATAGCCTTCATATTTGATGTTGATATCAATTTGTTCCACAATCTCTCGGCTGAAGCGTTCTGTTCGCATATGGTCGATAGGTTCGAGAAGCTTGTAATTCAGCTCAGGACGCTTAATAAGCTCAGCAAGTGTAGATCCTGAAGTGAGAGGTGTACTGCCGCAATTTGTGAGAAAATCCGTGATTTCCTGGGAAGTTCCAACGTTGGTATGCTCAAGCCTGTGGATCTCCTTGCGGATGATTTCTTCTTTGTCTAACAACATCTGGTATCGCTCGTCTGAAATAAGCCCTATTTTGTGCCCTATTTCGGTTAGTCTCTGATCGGCGTTGTCCTGGCGCAGGAGTAACCGGTATTCGGCACGTGAAGTCATCATACGATATGGTTCGTGGCTTTCTTTTGTAACCAGATCATCGATCAGAACACCAATATAAGCCTGGGAACGGTCTAAAATTAACTGTTCTCTTCCAAGAACCTCCAGTGCGGCATTGATTCCGGCAATAAGTCCCTGAGCGGCTGCTTCTTCATATCCCGAACTTCCGTTGAACTGACCACCGCTGAACAAACCATGAATAGATTTGAACTCAAGTGTCGGATGAAGCTGTCTTGCATCGATACAGTCATATTCAATTGCGTAAGCATTTTTAACTATTTTTGCGTGTTCAAGACCAGGCACACTTCTGTACATTTCATATTGAACATCCTCTGGAAGTGAACTTGACATTCCGCCGATGTACATTTCATTGGTTTCCAGACCTTCTGGTTCAATGAACACCTGATGCCGTTCTTTATCGGCAAATTTTACAATTTTGTCCTCGATAGACGGACAATAACGTGGTCCGGTGCCTTCGATCATACCGGAATAAAGTGGGGAACGATCCAGGTTTTTGCGGATGATCTCATGGGTTGTAGGATTGGTATAGGTAAGCCAGCAGGAAGCCTGCTCAATCTGCACATCTTCTGGATCCGTTGTGAACGAAAAAGGTACGACCCTCTCGTCGCCGAATTGCTCTTCCATTTTGCTGAAATCAATGCTGCGCTTGTCGATACGTGCCGGTGTACCGGTTTTGAAGCGGTACATCTTAATACCAAGCTCCTTCAGACAGTCGGTCAGATAATTTGCTGCCTGCAGTCCGTTTGGACCGGTATGCGTGCTGACATCACCGTAAATGCATCTTGCCTTCAGGTAGGTTCCGGTACACAGTACAACGGCCTTGCAGCGGTATATAGCGCCAGAATAGGTCTGAACGCCCGTTACAGAACCATCTTCCACAAGGATATTGACGACTTCACCTTGCCGGATCTCCAGGTTCTCCTGGTTTTCTAGCGTCTGTCGCATGGTATTGCTGTATTTGTTCTTATCTGCCTGGGCGCGCAGGGAATGAACGGCAGGCCCTTTAGATTTATTCAGCATCTTTGACTGAATAAATGTCTTGTCGATGTTCTTTCCCATTTCACCGCCGAGCGCATCCAGCTCGCGTACCAGGTGCCCCTTTGAGGTACCGCCGATATTCGGGTTGCATGGCATCATGGCGATACTTTCTACACTTACGGTGAAAACAATCGTTTTCAGACCGAGTCTTGCGCAGGCAAGGGCAGCTTCGCAGCCGGCATGTCCCGCACCAACTACAACGATGTCGTATGCGTCTTTATTTTCCCATACAGAATTTGCTGAATATTTCATTTACTAAATCTTCTCCTATCGTCTCTCCGGTAATGCTTCCCAGAGATTCATATGCATCCATTAAGTCAATTGTGAAAAAGTCTTCCGGCATCTGGTTTTCAATGCTCTCTTCTACCTTTTTCAGGCTGGAAAGTGCATCGGCAAGAGCTGTTTTGTGTCGGATATTGGTGATATAAACCTCATCGTTAAATGATATATCACCGTGATAAAACATCTCTTTTAAAGTAGATTCCAGTTCATGGATCCCAGTCTCCTCTTTTGCGGAAATATCGATCATTGGCTTAGTTATCAACGTTTCTAATGCCTTTTTATCAACAACTGTGGATAAGTCACTCTTATTCAGTAGTATCACAGCTTTCTTATCCCGGATCATCTCGATGATCTCGTGATCATTTTCATCAAGAGGTCTGGATGCATCGACCACATAGATGATCAGATCGGCTTTTTCTGCATTTTCTTTTGCTTTATCCACACCGATCTTCTCTACGATATCAGAGGTATCGCGGATTCCGGCGGTATCCATGATGTTTAAAGAAACGCCCTGAAGCTGGATATTTTCCTCCAGAACATCTCTTGTGGTTCCGGCAATCTCGGTTACGATTGCCTTTTCTTCGCCTACCAGAACGTTCATCAGAGAGGATTTCCCGGCGTTCGGTTTCCCGACGATAACCGTCTTGATACCTTCTTTGATGATACGTCCGTCATCGGCAGTATCCAGAAGACACTGGATTTTCTGCTGCAGATCCTTTACGACGCCCAGGAGACTGTCACCATACCCGTCTACGCTGATATGCTCTGGATCATCCAGTGCACTTTCGATAAAAGCGGTATGGTAAAGGATTACTTCACGGATTTCTTTAATCTTATTGTGGACAGAGCCTTTCAACTGGTTTACCGAGCTTTGTAGTGCATAGTCATTCTTGGAGCTGATGATATCGATCACGGCTTCGGCCTGTGACAGATCCATTCGGCCGTTCAGAAAAGCCCTTTTGGAAAATTCACCCGGTTCAGCAGGTCTTGCACCGTATTTGATCACGGTTTCAAGTATCTTTCTTGTGACAAATACACCGCCGTGACAGTCGATTTCCACAGTATCTTCACCGGTGTAGCTGTGCGGCCCACGCATTAAAAGAACCAGCACTTCATCAATCGTCTGCTCTCCGTCCATGATATAGCCATAGTGAATGGTATGGCTTTTTTGTTCGGACAGAAGCTTCGGGCTTTTGCCTTTGTAAATTTTGTCAATAATAGAAAACGCATCTTCTCCGCTGAGACGTACGATTCCGATTCCGGAATTAGTCATTGCTGTGGAGATTGCTGCGATTGTGTCTGTTTTAAATCCCATTTTATTGCTTCCTTCTATATTTTTGTAATAAATGCGATGTTATCATTTTACCCCGAAAGCTGTCAAAATGGAAGTGCCTATTGTGAAGAGTAGAAAAAAACCGCGTTACTGTTCACAGTACCTGTGACCAGCAATGCATCTCGCCATTTTAAATCGCCTTTGGCGATGGGCGAGATGCCATTCAAGATAAAACGTGCATCCTCCGTGCCAATCAGCGTAGTGATTGACACGGGAGTGAACAGTAAAAAAACCGCAGCCATTAAATGACTGCGGTTTACTGTGAACGATTCAGTTATAACGGTGTATGCAACCAATTTGCGTTACTGTTTAACGGCGGTTCGGTGTTACAACAACACGTCTGTATGGTTCTTCGCCCTCGCTGTGGGTAGAAACTCTGTCATCAGCCTGCAGAGCGGAATGGATGATTCTTCTTTCATAAGGATTCATCGGCTCCAGTGAGATCGGCTTTCTGCTTCGTTTTACTTTGTAAGCGATATTCTTTGCGAGATTTTCAAGAGTCTGTTTTCTTCTCTTGCGGTAGTCTTCTGTGTCGAGTTTGACACGTACATAACCATCCTGTGACTTGTTGGCTACACGGTTGGTGAGGTACTGGAGAGAATCCAATGTCTGTCCACGCTTACCGATCAGGATACCCATGTTGTCACCGCTCATCTCAATTGCAAGAGCACCTTCTTCATCAATGGAGGATACGATAGTTACTTCGCCCATTCCCATTGCCTGAAGAACTTCCTGTAAGAATTTCTCACAGATCTTCTGTGTAGCTTCTGTTACAACGGCTACATGAAGTTCTTTCTTTTCTTCATAAACCGGAGCTGCTGCTGTTACGGCAGAGGCTGTTTCTGTTTTGTTTTCTTTTACAAATTCTTTCTTAGGCTCTTTTTTGAAGTCCTTTTTCGAATCTTTTTTGTATTCTTTGTGTTCTTTGTACTCTTTACGTTCTTTGTGTCCAACGAATTCCTTGCGGTCTTTTCGGAAATCCTTCTTGAATTCTTTTTTGATCTCTTCCGGTTTGATTTCTTCGGCTTTGATTTCTTCTGTTACAGTTTTTTTGATACGGGCACGGATAACTGCCTGACGGCTTCCGATTCCGAGGAAGCCTGCACTTCCTTTTTCAATTACGTCATATTCCATCTGATCACTTGCTACGCCAAGCTGGATAGAAGCTTCTGTGATGGCATCGTCTAAAGTTTTTGCTGATACTGTAATCTCATTCATTTGACTTGTCCCCCTATTTCTGGCCTTCGTTAAAGCGCTTTACAAGGTTTGCTTTGTCTGCAAGGCTTCCGGCCTTTGCATTTTCATTTTTCTTCTTGGCTTCTTCAAGCTTTTCTTCAAGTTCTTTTGTCTGAGCAGCTGTTCTTACCGGCTCATGAATGTTTTTCACGTTCTTATGAGCCATTTTGTTTACATTGCTTGCATCCACTTCGTTTTTGTTCTTGCGTTTTTCAGCAGCTTTTTCCATATTCTCTTTGATCAGTTCATCCATCGGAATCTTATTCAGATGTTTGTTGATAAAGAACTGCTGTACCATACGGACAACGGCACTTGCAACCCAGTAGATTCCAAGACCTGTAGGTAATGTGAAACACATAAATACAGATACAAGAGGAAGGGTAACGTTCATTGTCTTCATGGTTGAAGCCATCTGGTCAGCCTGCGGATTGTTCGTAACTGCAGTTGTCTGCTGAGAAAGCTTCACGCTCAGGTACTGGGAAAGTCCTGAAAGGACAGGAATCAGCACTGCCATGATCACAATTCCCCATGCGCCGGCTTTTACACCGTTGCTAATGAGGTTCATAGGAGTTTCCGCAATGTTAAGTCCAAGGAAGTTATTCATGGACTTTAATGTATCGACGGTGCTGTCGATCGTAGACTGCAGATCCGGAAGCTTCTTGCCGAGAGTTTCCCAGGTTGAAGTCTGGAATTTGTACAGTACGTCGATCAGTACGTTTTTATCAGAGTAATCATATTTGGAGGCGGACATAAGGATCGGTTTTGCTTCGCCGATCTTTTCCATGACCTTCTGCCATCCATCCTGTGCCATGATAGAGGTAAGAAGCGGTGTGTATACCGCTTTAACCTGCCCAACATAAGCAGGGATGTTGCGGATTACATAGTACATTGCCCAGAGAATTGGGAACTGGATAAACATACTTAAGCATCCGCCGGTCGGTGATACTCCGTATTTTTCATAAACCAATTGTGTTTCTTCCTGCATCTTCTGCATGGAAGCCTGATCATTTTTTCCTTTGTACTTCTGCTGAACCTTCTGGAGCTCAGGGTTCATTGCAGCGGACATCTTGGAAAATTTCTGTTGCTTGATGGTGAGCGGCATCAGTAAAGTGTAGATGACAATTGTCAAAAGAATAATACATACACCCAGGTTGTGAATGCCGATTAAATCCATTACCCGGTAAATACCATCCATGATCTTACCGAGCAGCCAGGCAGCCTGTCCGATGATTGGTGTGCTGACCTGTGTCATTAAAATTCCTGTCATAACCTTTCCTCCATAAACATTTCCGTCCCGGTATTTGGACGGCCTATAGGTTTAAGGCACCGGATCATATCCACCTTTGGCGAATGGATTGCATCTGAGGATTCTCCAGACGGTCAGAAGGCCTCCTTTAAACGCACCGTATTTTTCAATGGCCTCCAAAGCATATTCTGAGCAGGTTGGAATGTAAATACAGTGGGTATATACCTTCATAGGTGATAAATATTTTCTGTAAAAACGAATCAAATATAATAATATCTTTTTCATAATTTCAGTGCCTCGTAGTGTATATCCGTCTTCTCGATATACTGAACTGGCTAATTGCAGTCCGAATAAATGTGATGAAGTTTGCCCAGATGGATGAGAGCGCTTTCAATCTCATGGTATGACCGGTCTTTGGCGGTCGTCCTTGCGATGATCACGATATCATATCCACATTGGAACTGTTCTTCGTGTAACCTGTAACTCTCACGGATCAGCCTTGTTAAATGATGTCTTATGATGCTGTTCCCAACTTTTTTGCTGACGGAAATTCCGACGCGGTTGCGTCCGAGATCATTCGCCAGGAGATACATTACAAGGTACTTGTTGCCATAAGGTTTTCCCTTTCTGTATACAGACTGGAAATCCCTGTTTTTCTTCAATGATTCGGAAAATTTCATACTTTATTCTCCCGATTTACATAAATTTGCATAGAAGAAAAGGCCACATATATGTGACCTATGCTGATAATACTTTTCTTCCTTTTGCTCTTCTTGCTGCAAGAACTTTTCTTCCACCTGCTGTGGCCATTCTTGCTCTGAATCCATGAACTTTCGCTCTGGAACGTTTCTTTGGCTGGAATGTCATCTTCATTGATATCCACCTCCTATCGATTTCTTCTTATATGAATAGAAGCTTATTTACGTTTTTAAGACATCGTACTTCATTATAATCAAAAAAGCTGTCTCCGTCAAGCAGTTTTAATAAAGTTTCGACCCTTATTTTAAGGAAATTATGAATAAGTTTATGGTTTTTGATTGATTCTGAAATCGTTTTAAGGTAGAATATAAGAGTATGATTATGCTTATTTTGAAGATGAATGGGGCAGGAATATGGACGTCATAAAAGAAAAATGGGAAGAGATCATTCAAAAGCTGAAAGTAGAATATTTTCTATCGAACATTTCTTTTGAAACGTGGATACGCCCGCTGGAGGTATATGAGATCAGAGGCAACACTCTGTATCTTACCGTTAATTTTAAGGCGAGCATCGAACACATTCAGAATAAATATCTTCTTCCGCTTAAAGTATGCATCGCGGAAGTTACCGGGACAGAGTATCAGATTAAGTTTATTCCCAGAGATCTGCCGCGCGAGCAGCAGCGCAGATATCTGGAGAAGACTGTGCCCGTAAAAGAGAAGACACATAAGCATAAAGAGGTAAGCCCGATAGCTGAAAAAGCGAATCTGAATCCGAAGTATACGTTTGATACCTTTGTGGTAGGAGGGAATAATAATTTTGCACATGCCGCATCACTGGCAGTTGCCGAATCTCCCGGTGAGGTTTACAATCCTCTGTTTTTATATGGTGGGGTAGGACTTGGCAAGACCCATCTGATGCATTCGATCGCACACTACATACTGGACCGGGAACCATCGAAGAAAGTCCTGTATGTGACAAGTGAGACATTTACCAATGATCTGATCACGGCGATCCGCAACGGAAAGACCGGCAACGATCTGGCGATGAATGCATTCCGCGATAAGTACCGCAATAATGACGTACTTCTGATCGATGACGTACAGTTCATTATCGGCAAAGAAAGTACACAGGAAGAATTTTTCCATACGTTCAATCATCTGCACAATGCCGGAAAGCAGATCGTCATTTCCAGCGACAAACCGCCAAAGGATATGACGACACTGGAGGCGCGTCTGCGGACAAGATTCGAATGGGGACTGATCGCAGATATTTCGGTGCCGGATTACGAGACACGTATGGCGATTCTTTATAAAAAAATAGAACTGGACCAACTGGAAAGATATCAGATTCCGGATGAGGTGATCCAGTATATTGCGATGAACATCAAGACCAATATCCGGGAACTGGAAGGCTCACTTAACAAGCTGATTGCATTATACCGGATCGGTGGAAGAAAGAACTTTGATGTTTCTCTGGCGGCAGAGGCACTGAAGGATATGATCGCACCGGACGATAGCCACAAGGTGACGCCGGAGCTGGTTCTGGATGTTGTCTCCGATCATTTTAATGTTTCCGTCTCTGAACTTAAGGGAAGTCGGAGAAATGCAAGAACGGCCGGAGCCAGACAAATCGTGATGTACCTGTGCAGGCAGATGACGGATGCGTCTCTTCAAAGTATCGGTGATCTGCTCGGAGGGCGTGACCATTCCACTGTGAACCACGGTGTGGACAAGATTGCCCGGGATGTGGAAAAAGATGAGACTTTGAGAAATACGATCGAGATCATTCAGAAGAAAATCAGCCCGCTGTAGAAAAGTTTTCCATGATCTGCCAGGGAAGAAAAAGAACTGTCCACGGACTTGTCAAAGCCTTAAATCCTTTTGGATCAAGGCCTTAAAGTACTTGTCCACAATTCAACAGACACTACTAAGATAACTACGGATTTGTTTTATATAAATATATATTTTGCGCGTCGAAAGGAGTTTTACACATTATGAAAATCAGATGTCTTAAATCAGATCTTGTGAAAGGGGTCAGCATTGTATCAAAGGCTGTTCCGACAAAGACAACCATGCCGATCCTGGAATGCATTCT
Organism: Coprococcus sp. AF51-11b1; assembly: GCF_027682785.1. Taxonomy (NCBI): domain Bacteria; kingdom Bacillati; phylum Bacillota; class Clostridia; order Lachnospirales; family Lachnospiraceae; genus Coprococcus; species Coprococcus sp. AF51-11b1. The sequence goes on from NZ_JAQCZB010000008.1 coordinate 160,308, forward strand.
GATAGATGCAACTACAGATATTATCAAACTTACAGCGAACGATATGGAGCTTGGGATCGAGACTGTGATCAGAGGGCAGATCGATGAGAAGGGAATGATCGCACTGGATGCGAGGATTTTCTCAGATATCGTAAGAAAGCTTCCTGATAATGAAATCGTGATTGAAAGTGGAGTGAACTTTCAGACGCTCATTACCTGTGAAAAAGCAAAATTCAATATTTCCGGTAAATCCGGTGAAGATTTTTCTTATCTGCCGTATATTGAGAGAGAAAATCCGGTTTCCATTTCCCAGTTCACACTGAAAGAAGTGATCCGCCAGACCATTTTCTCAATTGCAGACAACGACAGCAACAAACTGATGACAGGAGAACTCTTCGATATGAACGGGGATATTCTGAAAGTGGTATCCCTTGACGGACACCGTATTTCCATCCGCAAGATCGAGCTGAAGGAATCTTATGAACCGAAGAAGATCGTGGTTCCGGGAAAGACCCTGATCGAAGTCAGCAAGATCCTTTCAGGTGAAGCAGACAGCGAAGTGAGACTGTATTTCACAGCCAACCACATTGTATTTGAATTTGATGATACCGTTGTGGTATCCAGACTGATTGAAGGAGAATATTTCCGTATCGAGCAGATGCTGTCCAATGATTATGAGACAAAGGTAAGAATCAATAAAAGAGAACTCCTGAACTGTATTGACCGTGCAACTCTTCTTGTAAAAGAAGGTGATAAGAAGCCGATCATCATCAACATTCAGGATGAAATGATGGAACTTAAGATCAAGTCCGAGAAGGGTACGATGGATGAAGAGATTATGATCACTAAAGAGGGAAAAGACCTCTTGATCGGCTTCAATCCGAAGTTCCTCATTGACGCACTTCGTGTCATTGATGATGAAGAAGCAGATCTTTACTTTATGAATGCAAAGGCTCCTTGCTTTATCAAGGATGAAGGAGAAAGCTATGTATACCTGATTCTTCCGGTGAACTTCAGTGGAGCAGTATAGGAATTTAGAGAGGACAAAAATTATGGAGACAATCAAACTCAGAGATGAATTTATCAAGCTTGGTCAGGCACTGAAAGCAGCAGGTCTTGTAGGATCCGGTGTGGAAGCCAAGGAAGTCATTACAGAAGGTCTGGTAAAGGTTAATGGAGAAGTAGATACCAGACGTGGTAAAAAATTATATGACGGCGACGTTGTTACATTTAACGGAGAAGAGATCAAGATTGAAAAATAGGCTGGCACAGGTATGATTATCAAATCATTAAAATTAAAAGATTACAGAAATTATGAAATATTGAATATTGAATTTGATCATGCCACGAATATTTTTTACGGTGATAATGCGCAGGGCAAGACGAATATCCTGGAAGGGGTGTATTTGTCGGGAACCACGAAGTCTCACAGGGGGACGAAGGACCGGGATCTGATCCGATTCGGGCAGGATGAGGCTCATATTGAGACTGTCATTGAGAAAAATGGCGTTCCATGGCAGATCGATATGCACCTGAAGAAGAACAGTCCGAAAGGGATTGCGATTAACAAGGTCCCGATCCGGAGGGCGAGTGAGCTTTTCGGTCTGACGAATTTTGTGTTTTTCTCGCCGGAGGATCTGAACATTATTAAAAATGGTCCGGCGGAGAGGAGAAGGTTCATGGACCTGGAGCTTTCACAGCTTGATAAGGTGTATCTTAGTGACCTGGCAAATTATAACCGCACACTCAATCAGCGGAACCGTCTGCTGAAGGATGCCTATTACAGAGATGATATACTGGACACACTGGATGTATGGGATATGCAGCTGGTTCAGTATGGAGAAAAGATTATTCAGAGAAGGATCCGGTTTATCGAGGAGGTCAATGCGATAATCGGAGACATTCACCATAAACTGACGGGAGGCAGGGAAAGGATCAGCCTTTCGTATGAGCCTGGATGCGGAGCACTTTCGCTTGAGGCGGCGCTTGAGAAGAACAGGGAGCGCGATATCAGGATGAAGAGTACCTCGGTGGGACCTCACCGGGATGATATCTGTTTTATGGCAGGTGGGATCGACATCCGCAGATTCGGATCGCAGGGGCAGCAGAGGACAGCGGCACTTTCGCTGAAACTGTCTGAGATCGAGCTGGTACGGCAGATCATAAAGGATACGCCGGTGCTGCTGCTTGACGATGTATTGTCTGAACTTGACAAACACAGGCAAAACTATTTACTGGACAGTATTCATGATATACAGACTCTGATCACCTGTACGGGACTTGACGAGTTTGTCAATCATCGATTTTCAATAAATAAAGTATTCCATGTTCAGAACGGACATGTATCAAAAGAGAATTAGGAGGATCAATATGAGTGCAGAATATGGAGCAGACCAAATCCAGATACTGGAGGGGCTGGAAGCAGTAAGAAAGAGACCTGGTATGTATATTGGCAGTACATCTTCAAGAGGACTTCACCATCTTGTCTATGAGATCGTTGACAACTCGGTGGATGAAGCGCTTGCAGGATATTGTGATCATATCCAGGTGTTCATCAATCCGGATAATTCAATTACGGTTATAGATAACGGACGTGGTATTCCGGTGGGGATCAACCACAAAGCGGGACTCCCTGCGGTAGAGGTTGTATTCACCGTGCTTCATGCCGGCGGTAAATTCGGCGGTGGAGGATACAAGGTATCCGGTGGACTTCACGGTGTAGGAGCTTCCGTTGTAAATGCGCTTTCTGACTGGCTTGAGGTTGAGATCTGCCACGAAGGGAAGGTGTACAGACAGAGATATGAAAAAGGACATGTTGTTTATAAGCTGAAGGTTGTAGACGAATGTGATCCGGAGAAGACAGGAACAAAGGTAACCTTCCTTCCGGATGAAACTATTTTTGAAGATACAGTATTTGATTATGATACGTTAAAACAGAGATTCCGTGAGATGGCGTTCCTTACCAAGGGACTTCGCATCAGCCTGACCGATCTCCGGGATGAAGAACCGAAGGAAAGAGTGTTCCACTATGAAGGCGGTATCAAGGAGTTCGTTCAGTATTTAAATCGCAGTAAGACTCCGCTTTACGAGCAGATCATCTACTGTGAAGGAACAAAAGATAATGTAGAAGTTGAAGTTGCAATGCAGCACAATGATTCTTATACAGATAACACCTATGGTTTTGTAAATAATATCACGACACCGGAAGGTGGGACCCATGTGGTCGGATTCAGAAATGCGATCACAAAGACCTTTAACGACTATGCGAGAAAGAACAAATTATTAAAAGACAGTGAGCCGAATCTTTCCGGTGAGGATATCAGGGAAGGTCTTACAGCTATCATCAGTGTTAAGATTGAGGATCCTCAGTTTGAAGGACAGACCAAGCAGAAGCTCGGTAACAGTGAAGCGAGAGGTGCGGTTGACAGTATCGTCAGCAGCCAGCTTCAGATCTTCCTTGAACAGAATCCTGCTATTGGAAAATCAATTGTTGAGAAGTCGGTTATGGCGCAGAGAGCAAGAGAGGCGGCCAGAAAGGCGAGAGATCTTACCAGAAGAAAATCCGCACTGGAAGGCATGTCACTGCCTGGAAAGCTTGCGGACTGTTCAGATAAGGATCCATCCAAGTGTGAGATCTACATCGTAGAGGGAGACTCTGCGGGAGGTTCTGCAAAGACAGCCCGTGACAGAGCAACCCAGGCGATCCTGCCACTTCGTGGAAAGATCCTGAATGTAGAGAAGGCAAGACTGGATAAGATCTACGGTAATGCCGAGATCAAGGCAATGATCACTGCATTCGGTACAGGAATCCATGATGATTTCGATATTTCCAAACTGAGATATCACAAGATCATCATCATGACCGATGCCGACGTTGATGGAGCACATATCAGTACGCTGCTTCTGACATTCCTCTATCGTTTTATGCCGGAGCTGATCAAACAGGGCTATGTATATCTGGCTCAGCCGCCGCTTTACAAGCTGGAGAAGAACAAGAAAGTCTGGTATGCATACAGCGATGAAGAACTGGCGAAGATCATCAGCGAAGTTGGACGTGATCAGAACAATAAGATTCAGCGATACAAAGGTCTGGGTGAGATGGACGCAGAGCAGTTATGGGATACCACAATGGATCCGCAGCATCGAATCTTAAGAAGAGTGACAATGGACGATGAGACATCTTCCGAACTGGATCTTACCTTTACAACCCTGATGGGAGATAAAGTAGAACCAAGACGAGAATTTATCGAAGAGAATGCAAAATTTGTTAAGAACTTAGATATATAGGAGAATACCAATGGAAGATAATATTTTTGATAAAGTTCATGAAGTGGATATGAAAAAAACCATGGAAGAGTTCTATATCGATTATGCCATGAGTGTTATTGCTTCTCGTGCGCTTCCGGATGTAAGAGACGGTCTGAAACCTGTTCAGAGACGTATTCTTTATTCGATGATCGAGTTGAACAACGGTCCTGACAAGCCGCACCGTAAATGCGCGCGTATCGTCGGTGATACCATGGGTAAATATCACCCGCATGGTGACAGTTCTATTTACGGAGCCCTCGTTAATATGGCACAGGACTGGTCTACCCGTTACATTCTTGTAGACGGTCACGGTAACTTCGGTTCTGTGGACGGTGACGGTGCTGCCGCAATGCGATATACCGAGGCAAGACTTAGTAAGATTTCGATGGAAATGACAGCGGATATCAATAAAGATACCGTTGATTTTGCACCGAACTTTGACGAGACAGAAAAAGAACCGACCGTACTTCCTTCAAGATTTCCGAACCTTCTGGTAAACGGAACCTCCGGTATCGCGGTAGGTATGGCAACCAATATTCCACCGCACAACTTAAGAGAAGTCATCGGTGCGGTTGTGAAAATTATTGATGACCAGATTGAAGATAAAGATGAGACCACGATCGAAGAGATCATGGAGATCATCAAAGGACCTGATTTCCCGACGGGAGCAACGATCCTTGGAACAAGAGGAATCGAAGAGGCTTACCGTACAGGACGTGGAAAGATCCGTGTGCGTGCGGTATCCAATATCGAGCCAATGCAGAATGGAAAGCACAGAATCGTAGTAACCGAGCTTCCGTATATGGTCAACAAAGCCCGCCTGATCGAGAAGATCGCGGAGCTTGTAAGAGATAAGAAGATTGATGGAATCACAGACCTGAGCGACCAGTCAAGCCGTGAAGGTATGCGTGTCTGCATCGAATTGAGAAGAGATGTGAACCCGAATGTCGTTCTGAACCAGCTTTACAAGCATACACAGCTGCAGGATACATTTGGTGTGATCATGCTTGCATTGGTCAATAATGAGCCGAAGGTTATGAGCCTTCTGGAAATCCTGAACCATTATCTGAAACATCAGGAAGACGTTGTGACCAGACGTACCAAATACGAGCTGAATAAGGCAGAAGAACGTGCACACATCTTGGAAGGTCTGCTGATCGCCCTGGATAACATTGATGAGGTTATTAAGATCATCCGTGGATCCAAGACCGTACAGATTGCGAAAGCAGAGTTGATGAGCCGCTTTAACTTAAGTGATGCACAGTCCCAGGCTATCGTGGATATGCGTCTGAGAGCTCTGACCGGTCTGGAAAGAGAGAAGCTGGAAACAGAGTATGCAGAGCTTGAGAAGAAGATCGCAGAGTACAAGGCGATCCTCGCAGACAGAAAGCTTCTGCTTGGCGTAATTAAGAAAGAAATCCTTGTGATCTCTGAAAAATACGGAGATGACAGAAGAACAGCCATCGGATTTGATGAATACGACATTTCTACAGAGGATCTGATCCCGAGAGAAGATGTAGTGATCACCATGACCAAGATGGGATACATTAAGAGAATGAGCAACGATACTTTCAAGAGCCAGAATCGTGGCGGCAAGGGTATCAAGGGTATGCAGACTCTGGATGAAGACTATGTAGAAGAGCTGTTTATGACCAATACTCACCAGTATATTATGTTCTTTACCAATACCGGACGCTGCTATCGCCTGAAGGGATATGAGATTCCGGAAGCAGGAAGAACTTCCCGAGGTACAGCAATTATCAACATCCTTCAGCTTCAGCCGGATGAGAAGATCACAGCAATGATTCCAATCAAGGATTTCAAGGAAGGTGACTATCTGTTCATGGCAACCAAGAAAGGTCTTGTTAAGAAGACGCCGATCCTGGATTACGCAAATGTAAGAAAGACAGGACTTGCTGCGATCACACTCCGTGAGGATGATGAACTGATCGAAGTTAAGATTACGGATGATGAAAGAGATGTTATTCTCGTTACGCAGTATGGTCAATGCATCCGTTTCCATGAATCTGATGTACGCTCAACCGGAAGAACCTCTATGGGCGTTCGTGGTATGAATTTAAGTGACCGTGATGAAGTTGTTGCAATGCAGCTTGATGCGCAGGGTGAAGAGCTTCTGATCGTATCTGAAAAGGGTATGGGCAAGAGAACCCGCATGGAAGAATTCACAGCCCAGAACCGTGGTGGAAAAGGCGTGAAATGCTATAAGATCACAGAGAAGACCGGAAATGTAGTCGGTGCAAAGGCAGTAGGTCCGGATGATGAGATTATGATCATCAACACAGATGGTATCGTGATCCGTATGGAATGTGCGGGGATTTCCGTACTCGGAAGAATCACATCCGGTGTTAAACTGATCAATCTGAAGGAACACGAAGAAGTTGCAAGTATCGCAAAGGTACGCAGGGCTTCAGGTGAACTGGAGGAGAACGCAGAAGAGACTGCAGAAGAAGCAAATACAGAAGCAACTGCTGAGACGGTTGTAGAAGAGCAGACAGAAGAATAAAGATCTGAGCGAAAGTAGAAATACAGAAGCAGGATAAATCATAAAGAGACTGGACAGGGAATATGCAAATGCCTTGTCTGGTCTCTTGCTTTGTTTTGTGAGGCTGCATGGAAAGAAATGTTATGGCATGGCTTGCGTTTGCTCTGGTAAAAGTCGGATTAAAAAAACAAAGAAGCCCGGAAACGCTGCAGCAAACAGGCTTTCCGGACTTTGTAGAGGGGGCTGAATTATTATTTTGCCAGACTTCAAATATTCTGGCAGACGCCGTGCATCTTACTGTGCAACAGCTCCGAGTCTTTTGCGGATTTCAGGTCCGATGATCATGGCGATCACCATCTTGATAAGGTCCGCCGGGATAAATGGAATGACACATACTGCAAGGGCAGCAGATACAGTGTAACCTGCCTGAATGCAGAACCATGCAGTTCCGAATGCATAGCAGATTGCGGTTCCAACGATCATTCCAAGAATCTGGATCCATCTCTGACTGAATTTGTCAATTACAATACCGGCAATGATTGCCATTGGGATGAAACCAATGATATATCCGCCAGTTGGTCCGGCAAGCTTTCCGATTCCTCCGGTGAATCCGGAAAATACAGGAAGTCCCACAAGTCCGAGAAGAAGATAAAGGATATAGCTGATCGTTCCTTTCTTCCAATCCAGAAGATAGAGAGAAAGATAAATTGCAAAGTTGGTAAGTGAAATTGGCACCGGTCCGATCGGTATGGAAAGCGGTGCAAGAATGCAGGTGACAGCGGTCATAAGAGCTGTTACCGCCATTGCATAAGTATTGGTTGTACGAAGTGTCTGTGTGTTTCCCTGAGTCATGTTATGTACTCTCCTTTTAGAATGTTAATAATGTTCGGCGTGTCAATAAATTAAGCAGATTCGATCTCGTATGTAAAACCGGCATCCGTAATCGTCCGGATCGTATCTTTGATTCCCTGACCATCTGCGGTCAGATAACCGGAAGCGAAGATGGAATCTACAACGCTGAGAAGCTTCTTTTCTTCACCTTTAAAATAAACCTCACGTCCGGCAGCACAACGGATATCTGACTGCGGAACCGGAAGTCTTGCAAGGCAGAGAACCTTCATGCAATATTCAGTTGTGAGTTCGGAAATATCGGCATCACCGAGCGGAGTTCCCGGAATTGGCAACAGGAAGTTGATTGGCAGAGCTTCCGGCTGGATCTCACGAAGCTCCAGAAGCATATCAACAACATCCTCTTTGCTTTCGCCCATTCCAATGATTCCGCCACTGCAGATTTCAAATCCAAGTCGCTGAAGCATTTTGATATTCTGAACGCGCTGCTCAAAAGTATGGGTAGAACAGATATGACTGTAGTAAGCCCGGCTGCTGTTCAGGTTGTGGTTGATCCGGTCGAGTCCGGCTTCTTTTAACATTAGAGCCTGTTTTTCAGTAAGAAATCCGATGGAACAGCAAAGGTGGGTTCCGTCTTCCTTCATCTTGCGGATCTTAGAAGCCAGTTCTTCGATCTCTTCGTCGGTGAATTTCATACCGCTGAGTCCGATGCAGTGTCTGGAAAGATGATGTTCATTTACAAAATCATTATCTTTATATAACTTCTCATCAGCTACCCACTTATATTTGTCGATATCGGCTTTTGAACGACAGGATTGTGCACAGTAAGCGCAGTCCTGTGAGCAGTTACCGCTGCGGGCATTGGTAAGAATATGAATACTTACATGATTGCCCTTATATTTTCTGCGCAGTTTTTCAGCTTGTGCAATGAGCTGATCGAGTTCTTCGTCCGGTGTATTCAGGATTGCAATCGCATCTTCTCGTGAAAGCACCGGATCTGTAGTTGTTTCAATTTCAGAAATCATAAGTAAACCTTCCTTGGTAAAAAAATATCAAATACATTTCACACTTTACCATGCAAAAGAAAGAATGTCAACTTAAAATTTTATAAGGTTAACAATTAGAGGTAATACTGGTTTATTTGAAGATGATTACATTGCAGATGAAAAAAAACCATAGTATAATAAAAATCAGATTATGAAATGCAGGAGGAAAAACCAATGCGTACATTGAACGTGGAAGAGATTTCAAAGAATATCAAAGAAATGTGCATTGAAGCGAACCATTTTCTTTCAAAAGATATGGACATTGCGATGAAAAATGCAGTTTCAACAGAGAAGTCACCACTGGGGAAAAAGATATTAAGCCAGCTTCAGGATAATCTGAAGATCGCCGGAAAAGATATGATCCCAATCTGCCAGGATACTGGAATGGCAGTCGTATTTCTTGAGATCGGACAGGATGTACATTTCGAAGGCGGCAACCTGGAAGATGCGGTAAATGAAGGGATCCGTCGGGGTTATGTTGACGGATATCTGAGAAAATCCGTCGTGAAAGATCCGATTCTCAGAGAGAATACAAAAGATAATACACCGGGAATCATTCATTATAAAATTGTTCCGGGCGATCAGGTGAAGATCAAGGTCGCACCAAAAGGCTTTGGAAGCGAAAATATGAGCCGTGTATTTATGCTGAAACCGGCAGACGGAATCGAAGGAGTAAAGGAAGCAGTTCTTACGGCAGTAAAAGATGCCGGTCCGAATGCCTGTCCTCCGATGGTTGTCGGCGTGGGAATCGGCGGCACATTTGAAAAATGCGCACTGATGGCAAAAGAAGCACTTACAAGAGAAGTCGGAAGCCATTCAGACATTCCATATGTAAAAGAACTGGAAGAAGAATTACTGGAGCGGATCAACAAGATTGGAATCGGACCGGGCGGACTTGGGGGAAGTACAACCGCGCTGGCTGTCAATGTCAACACTTATCCGACTCATATTGCCGGACTTCCGGTAGCTGTAAATATTTGCTGTCATGTTAACCGCCATGTGATCCGCACTATTTAATTTACCGGGGGGATCCTGAAAAGACTTTCCGTGCCGAAGATATGTACTCGTGCGAAGATGAAGCATGTTACAAATGGTTTCTGCCCGGTGAGAGGATGTGTAATATTTAAAGGAAATGAAAAGAGGATAATTATGAATACAAATGTAGACGTAGACGCAATGCGAAAAGATGCGGTTGAGATTTTTCAGAAAGGGTTCGCTTGTTCAGAGTCGGTGATCTATGCGATCAAAAAGGGCTTTGATCTTGATATGTCAGATGATGCGATCGCTATGTCATCCGGATTCCCGTGGGGGCTCGGAGATGGTGGCTGTATTTGTGGTGCGCTTGCAGGAGCAACCATGTGCATCGGCTATTTTTTCGGAAGAAGAACACCTGGAGATGAAGCCTTTTTGAAATGCCAGCGGCTGACGAAAGAGTTTCACGACGCATTTAAAGAACATTGCGGAGCAACCTGCTGTCGTGTGCTGACAAGAGGAAAAGAAAAAAATTCTCCGGAGAGAAAAGCGCAGTGCATTAGTTTTGTAGACTTTACAGTTGAGAAACTGGCTGAAATTATTTTAAGAGAATTATAAGACTCCTGTTAGCGGTTAAAAACGCCGCAGCAGAATACAGAAAAAGAATCAGGAAGGAAAAGGATATGGAAAGACATATTACAGTTCCAGTAGCAAAGGAAGAAATACAGGATTTAAGAGCAGGAGATTATGTATATCTTACGGGAGTTATTTATACCGCCCGTGATGCTGCTCATAAAAGAATGGATGAAGTGCTTTCAGAAGGAAAAGAGCTTCCACTTGATATTAAGAATCAGATGATTTATTATATGGGACCATCTCCGGCGAGAGAAGGAAGACCGATCGGCTCAGCAGGACCGACAACAGCAAGCAGGATGGACAAATATGCACCACGCCTTCTGGATCTGGGGCTTGGCGGAATGATAGGAAAAGGGAAAAGAAGTCAGGCTGTCCAGGATGCAATCGTGAGAAATAAAGCAGTTTATTTTGCAGCAGTCGGAGGAGCAGGCGCGCTTCTTTCAAAGTGTATCAAAAGAGCAGATGTGATCGCATATGATGATCTTGGCACAGAAGCAATCCGCCGTCTGGAGATCGAAGACCTTCCGGCAATTGTTGTGATCGACTCCGAGGGCAATAATTTATACGAGACAGCCGTCAAAGAGTATGCGGAGGAATAGGGAATGAATTGTGTGAAAAGAATTGCACTTATGGTAATTCGGAATATTCTGCTTGTTCCGTTTATGTGGTGCAAGCTGTGTTACTATGCCGCGCACGTAGACAAGTATCCGGAGATCACCCGATATAAGCTTCTGAAATATATTGTCAAAAGAGCCAATAAAGGCGGAAATGTAACAATCGAAGCATATGGAAAAGAAAACATCCCCAAAGAGGGAGGGTTTATGTTTTTTCCGAATCATCAAGGGCTTTATGACGTACTCGCAATTGTTGATGCCTGCCCGCGTCCGTTTTCGGTGGTGGCAAAAAAAGAAGTGGCAAATGTTCCACTTCTCAAGCAGACATTTAAATGTATGAAGGCCTACATGATCGACCGCGAAGATATCCGTCAGTCTATGCAAGTGATCATGGATGTTACAGAGGAAGTAAAGAAAGGAAGAAACTATCTGATCTTTGCAGAAGGAACCCGCTCGAAGATGGGGAACAAGCTTCTTGAGTTTAAAGGTGGAAGCTTCAAGGCGGCAACAAAAGCGAAATGCCCGATCATACCGATTGCGTTGATCGATTCTTTTAAACCGTTTGATACAAATAGTATCGCACCGGTAACGGTACAGGTACATTTCCTGGAACCGATTTATTATGAAGAATATCAAAATATGAAGACGACAGAGATCGCAAAAGAAGTAAAAAGAAGAATAGAAGAAACCATATCTGAATATGAACCAAAGGAAGCATAAAATAAAGATAAGGTAAAAAGGACAGACTCTTTGCTAGATATAGTGAAAAAGAGTCTGTTTCTTCTATATATAGATAATTAGAAAACAAACTTAAAAAAAGAAAAAAATAATCGAAAAAACCGTTGACAGAAAAAGGGTTCTTAGGTATAATTATCAATGCGCTGTGAAGTTACATTAAAAGTATGTAAACACACAGTTAAATACAGACCTTGGATCGGGCTGAGGAGAAATACTCAAGAGGCCGAAGAGGCGCCCCTGCTAAGGGTGTAGGTCGGGCAACCGGCGCGAGGGTTCGAATCCCTCTTTCTCCGTTTTGTTTGAAAATAACTTTTGAAAAAACTTCAAAAAAGTTATTGACAAGCAAGAAGATATATGATAATATATCAGAGTTGCTGTTTGAGAGATTCAAAAAAAGCAACAAAAAAATAATTTAAAAAAGTTGTTGACAAACATGAAACACTTTGATATAATGTAAAAGCTGTCGCATGAAACGGCAACAACAAAAAAGAACATTGATAACTGAACAATAGA
>NZ_JAQCZB010000009.1:0-151068 GCF_027682785.1 Coprococcus sp. AF51-11b1
ATTCTCCTTTTCTTATGTATTTTAAAGACTCTAATTAATATAGGACAGTACCGCATTATAAGATATTATGCAGTCTTTTTTGCAATCAAATTTTTTATCTGTACTTCCGCATTTTTTGTAGCCTTCAATTTTTTCATCAAAGCACTTTACTCTTTCACTTTTTACAGTTACCTTATTGACCTCTTTCATTTTTATTCTCCTTATTTGTTTTTTTAAGTTCTAATTGATGTAAGACAATACTGCATTATGAGATATTAGGCAGTCTTTTTTGCAATCGAATTTTTTGTCTGTACTTCCACATTTTTTATAGCCTTCAATTTTTTCATCAAATATAGTTTCTTTACTGACTAATTTTTCCCCTTTTCTACTATTCATTTTTTTCTCTCCATTTCATTAAAATTTGTATTGATTTACAATAAAGTTCAACCGCCCAAGGGCATCGCCTCCTTTAAATTATTTCTAAATTAATCAACATTATTGTTGAAATAATTCCTAAAATTTAATCCAAATTCCTCAATATGCTACATTTCTAATCGGATGAATTACACCGTTTATATAATATGGCATTGGTCCTAAAATCTTTGCATTCTTTTCAATTTCCTCAAGTTCTTCCAAATTATCCCTCACCAATTGGTTTGCCATCTTAGTATATAGACATGAGAAATCATCCGGACAATGAATATCATTATTCTCATGTAAGCTTGCTGCAAAGCAACCTTTACTTTTACAATTTTCATACTCTTTACATGATAAACATTTGGAATTATCAATATACTTAATATCTTTTAATTTCTCTCTAAGTAAAGTCCCAAACTCAGAAAATCCATCAAATACATTGCCTAAGCTATATTGCTGATCTAACAAACTTGGACATAAAAACATTTCACCTTCTACATTTATATAAAAGCTTATAATACCAGCACCACAAGAAAATACTCTTTTTGAGATATCTGTATAACTGTCAAAGGCATTTTCTATATAGCGCCACATAAAGTAATTATTATGGTGATAACAAGTTATATAATACTCCAGAACCTTTCTGTATATTTTAAACAAACAATTAAGTTCTTCTTTATTCCATTTGGTATCTGTATTAATGCCAGCATCAATATCCAAAAATCCTAAGTCTTCGTGAAAATGTTTTATAGTTTCCAAATGATGAGTATAATTATTTTTTGTAATTACAGCTGATGCTTGAACAGCTCTTCCTGTTTTCAACTCAAAATACTTTAAATAGTCTAAATTTTTTATGACATATTTATAGGATCCTGCGCCATTTACCATTTTTCGTGATAAGTCATTAACGTTCTCATTTCCATCCAAGCTGACCTTTAACGAAAATTTGTATTTTATTAAAAACTCTATAATTGATAAATCTAAAATCGTCCCATTTGTTGTTATAGTATATAAAAATTTAATTTGATTCTCTTTGCTATTAGCTTCACAGTAATAAACTATATTTTTTACTTTGTCGAAATCAAGCAAAGGCTCTCCACCAAGAAAATTAATTTTTATTATCCTATTCCTATGGTTTTCACACTTTATCCGTTCAATAGCAAACTCCACGCTTCGATATGCGATCCTATCATCCATTGTCTTATTGGTTTTATCACCAACATAACAATAATCACATGCTAAATTGCATTTCTTATTTATCTCTAACGTCATTGTAATCATTTTTAAAATATCCTTTCTTTAATCGTGCCCTCTGTAACCCAAAATATTTTACTAAAATATTTCATTTCATCTGGATTATGAGAGATTATAAAAATAATTTTATTATTTTTCATAGAATTTACTAACTCATAAAATGCCTCTCTACTGCTATTATCTAGCGATGCCGTCGGTTCATCAAAAACAATTACATCAGCTCCTGTTAATATCGCCCTAATTATGTCTAATCGTTTTTTTTGTCCTCCGGATAAGTTATTACCATTTGTTTGTAATTCTGTATTCCACCCACCAGGTAATTCATTTATATATGTATCTATCTGTAATTTTTTACATAAATAGAGAAACTCATCTTCATCTCTCTCCTGATTTAAAAATAAGTTTTCTTTTATTGATTCTTTAAAAAATAGTGAATCTTGAGGAACATATGCTATATGCCTCCTTATATCTGTTATAGAGAAATCTTCAATTTGTTGATTATTTACCTCTATATAACCACCACTTTTATCCACTAACCTTAGTAATATTTTAGTAATAGTTGACTTTCCACCTCCACTGTTACCAATCAAACCTATAACATCTCCGCAACAAACGCTAAAATTTCCAGTCTTTAAAACAGGATTTTTAGAATTCTCATAATAAAACTCGACATTATTCCACCTAATAGAATCTATTTTTTTCAGTGTCTTTTTTGAGTTTTCCACTTCCTTAGGTAAATTAATCACACTGTAAAAACGATCTATTGCGACTAAAGTTTCTTTATAGCCATTGAAGAAACTACTAATATTATTAATTGGTGTTATGAGCATTGCCTGGTAACTTGTTAATGTAATAATTAAACCAATACTAAAATTATTTGAAAAATATAAATTTCCTCCAACAAACCAAACAATTACAATTAATAAATATACAAGTAAAGCTCCTATGTATATATTCAAATTATATGTCAGTTCTAAACTAATATCAGCTTTATACTGTTGTGCATATACATTTCTAAATTTTTTATTAATCTTTCTGTATAGATTATAAATTTTTACGTTTAAAATATTATTGTATATATCCGAAAAATAATCTATTGTCTTTGCATTCGTCTTCATATATTTTTCTGAAAGTATGTTAACTTTTTCTCCCCAAAAATGATTATTTATCAAATACAAAAAGATTACGATTCCCGTAAAAATAAACACTTTCCAACTAATCAAGTATATTGCTAAACAAGTTAATAACAAGGAAAGAATGTTTGAAACTAGTTGCACTAAAGCCTCTCCTGTATTAGATGCAATAATTTCAATTTCATTTTCATACTTTGAAAGTACATTTCCTAACCCTTCATGCTTTATTGTTTCATATTTAGCTTTTGTAATGCTTTTCAACATATCTATCCGTAAACTCATCTTAATATTCTCAGTAATTTTATTTGATAAATAATTGCCTAAAACAGAGCATATAATAGTAAATATATATGCCAAAAACAAAATTGTAATATGAATAATAAATAGTTCTTTTTCCTTATTAGGTAATGATTTATCAATAATTTCTTGTGTAATCCTAGGCGTCATTAAAGCAAGTACGCTAGAAACAATACTAACAATAAAGATAAAAGACAATAATTTTTTTTCTTTTAGAACATATTTTTTAATTACGTTCTTATATTCTACATTTAACATCAATATCCTCACTAAAATAATCAGATTCACAAATCTGCTCGAAATTATTAACTACATATTTTAAATATTCGTTTAGTTCAAAAAAGTTATTTTTATAGTTATCCTTTTTAACGAACATTTCATAGTAAATAAGTACTTTTTGTAAACTACAGTCAATACTCTCTACTCTTTCGCCTTTATCATTAACACAATTAGCTGCACACTCTCCACAACAAAAATATTTATAAGGGCAAATCTTGCATTTTGGGATTTGATTTACATAAAACAAACTTTTTATTCCAGCATTTTTTTTCTTTTCTTCATATCGCTCTAAAACAATATTCACATCTTCTTTAATATTTCCCAAAACAAACTTTTCGCTTGTTAAATTAGGACACATATAAACATTTCCGTCCGGTGCTATTGTCAGCAAATCATCAACAGCCCCACAATGTTTTTTGGGACTTAAGTTAAAGGTGAGTGCATTAATAAAATTCTTATCCTCATATTTTTTATCAAGTACAAATTGTACTGCACGCTGATACAACTTAATTTGATCCAATACTTTAATTGAAAAATTTTTCCCTCTCCCCACAGGAGCAACAATTCTAAGTTGGAAAAATGCATTATATTGTGCCGCCATATTTAATGCTTCTTCAAGATATTTCATATTATAAGGCGTTAATACATACGAAAAAGAAAGTTTAACTTTTTTTGTTTTTAACTGTTCAAATAAAGGAACCATTTTTTTATATTGGCGTTCATTACAAAACAAATTCTCAATGCTGATTTCTATAACACCGACCCTTTCTACTAAACAGTCTATAAGTTTTTTTGATAAAAGAAGTCCATTGGTTTGGAATACAATATTTTCTTTTCCTATTGACTCAGCCATCTTTTCTACTAATTTTTCTATATTCTTCTTTACTAATGGTTCGCCTCCACTAATAACTACCTTTTTTAAAGATGGTTTTAACTTATCAATAAACTTTTGTGTATCGTTTATGATTTTCTCAACTGACAGCTCGTCTTCTGTAGTAACATCTGGTCCAGAATTTGCAGCACAAAAATCACAATTTAAATTACATTTTTTTGTTGTAATAATATGTAATGTTCCTATATCCTGGCTTACAGATTTACTATTAAAATCAAATGTTTCGATAAGTTTTCTATAAAATTTATCCTTATCTTTACTTTCTCCTTCATACACTTCTAAAGGCATCCTAACCCAATTCATATTATCTGAATTTAGTAGAATTACTTTTCCATTTGAAATATATCTAAAAATTTGTCTCATCATCTTCACCTTCTTCTAACTTTTTAATAAAATCGCTAACTTCAATTTTGTGAGTTTTTGCAAAATCATACACTTTCATAAAACGAAATATTTTATTACGAAACATACTAGTAAATACTATACAATTATGTCGATATAGTATTTGTTCTAATCTGCAGGTTGCTTTACTTACTTGATTCAAATAACCAGTTAAGCTATAATTTTTAAATCCACATCTTTTTCCGCTACAGGAAAAATCTATTTTGCAGTCACAAATACTACAAGTTTCTTTTAAATGCTTTCTTATGAGCGAAATAAATTTTTCGTGACTAATTCCAGAATAAATATTTCCAATTTCCCATTCTGGATCTCCCGCCACATAATTGCAGGGATAAATATTCCCTTTACAGTCAACTACAAAATGGTTTTCAGTTCCAGCAGAGCAAAAGCAAACTTCTCTTTTTGCAATAAAAGTCGATATCTTAAAATCATAAAGATTAATCACTTTATTAGGGTCTTCAACGATGTTTTCTAGATAAAACTGATCTAGTTTTGTCATTTCTGAATCTAGTAATTGCATACTATTTTCGGACCAAGATGTAAATTCGTCTAATCCTATATAAATACGTTTCACTCCCATTTTTGAAAAAAATCGTATATTATCCATTAAATATTTAACGTTATTATCAGTAACTGTCATTCTTACATTAAATTTCTTATTATTTCTTATCAAATACTTAATCTGGCTAATAATATATTTATAATAATCTTTTCCAGATTTACTTTTTCGGTTAAGATCATTTGTTCTTCGATCCCCATCAATGCTAATAGATAATTCTATTCCTGTAGTAAATATAGTATCTAACACACTCTTATCTAATAAAGTAGCATTTGTAGTCATTTCAATATTAAATTTTTTCTTTGGATATTTTTCTGATACAAGATTTGTGATTTTATAAAATGCTTTCTTGTTAAGTAATGGTTCTCCCCCTAGAAGCATTAAATCTATCTCTTCATCCTCATGTGCCAAATTACAGATAAAATTAATTGTATCTTCTACCGTTTTTTCATTCATTATAGATGAACATTTTTTTTCGCCTTCGTAACAATATTTACATTCTAAATTACATCCCTCTGCCAACAATAAAGTACATTCCATGACCTCTACTCCTTAATTGTAAATACTCACCAATCTGTTACTGTGATCCTTTGTAATCTGATACCTCTCCCAAATATTAAAATAAGGTAAAACAGTAATAATATCATTCCCACATAAATAGCATTGCTTGATGACTTGCCTAACCTTATTTATATTTGTAATACTTTCTACATAATCACCTAATCCCCAAAAGATAATTTTTTCTTTTGATAATACCGTTTGCACATTATCATCTGTACAAATTTCCACTGATTTTGCAATGGTTTTTAGATAATTAATAATGTTATAATCATTTTCACTCATCAAACCACAAACCACATATAAAACCTGTTTGTTTATAGTAACAGCAAATCTATTGCTTATAGACTCGACTACTATTTTTTTCATATTTTCCTCTTTCAATATTCCCTTCAGATTAGAAATAAGTTCTTGTTTATCTCCACCTTCTTTATACAAATTTGCGAGAATCCCTATTAAATACGGGACAAGATAACTGTTACCTTCTCTTATTTTTATTTCCTTTTCCCACAAATACAAAACATTAAAATTGAATATAACTTCATTCTTATTAACGCTGCAATATGCTTTTTGCCTTATATCATTATCAACCGATATAATCTCTGAAAATTCTGCCGGATAAGCCATCTTATTCTTTTCGTTGGCTTTAGCTGCGACAATTAAAATATTATTACGTTTAGCTTCAAGACATATCTCATGCAGCATACTTATAATACTTTCATTATTTGATGCATATCCTAAGCTTAAATTAATAAAATCAACTTTTTGATCTATACATTTTTCTATAGCAGTTATTAAGTCAATAGCATTTCCCTTAATATTGGAATCTAAAATCGGTATTGCTGTAATATCTAAGTAAGGATTTAATGATAACAATACGTTTGCAACTTCCGTTCCATGAAGTACAGAAGTTTTATAATCTGCATTACAAAAATGAGTTTTATCAAATATTATTTGGTCTGTTCTAATTTCTGTATCAATAATCCCTATTTTGATCATTTTTTTCCTCTTATAATTTAGTATTAAATTTCTTTTCGTTGAAATTATTATATCTCTATCTTAAGCTAATACTTAATAATAGAATAAAAGTCCGTATAACATGAATAATCGTTTCATTTAATATTTTTGTTTACGTTAGTTCAGTAATAAGTGTACCGTCGTGTTCATTTTTGCCTATATATAAATCATTGATACCTAATTGAATGATGTATTTTCCTTATTGCCCTTCCTGCATCTTTCACGATTTCTTAAGATCTAGGCACTGTTTCCCATCCCCTGAAATCAAATTATCTCATGCTCATATCAAATAGTCGGATTCTAGATTTCCGAGAAGTGTTCCCCCTAGGCATCCGACTCCATGCTTTCTTACCATCTTGAACCATACTTGCTCTACTTATTTTTCTCACATTCTTAATTTTGCTCTTAGTATTCAATTATTAACTGAAAATTCTAGAATCCAACAGCAAAAAAGAACAGCATGCCTAAAAACACACTAGAACTAATATGACTCAAAGTCGAGAATGAAAACGTCAATACTAAGAATTGAGGAATAAAAAAAACGCATCTCAATGGAAAGAAAGATGGACCGCGCAACTCAAAGGGAAAAAACAGCATTTGTCAAAGAACTTAGGGAAAAAGGTGGAAATTAAATCATCTGCAAAAAGCAGTAGACATGACAAGATTGATCTGTTACTATGGACCAGTAATTCTGATACCGTAAATCTTCAGGAATTATCAGAAAAAATCGAAGGTATATTTTAATCGCTATAAAAAACGATACGGAATACAAAGGAAACATAGAAAATTTATAATCGTGTCTATAGAGTAAATCAAAAGAGAATTCAACACCTAATGCACAAAATGAGATTAAAGGAAGAGAAACCTAAGAAGAATAATCTTTCTTCTCTTCTTTTAGTTTCCCCACGAAACAAGCATCAATATTACACCCTTAGTTCAATATTTTCTTCAGAACAATACTTATTATAGCGAACTCGGTATAGCTCGAGCCAAGGCTCAGTATCAGCATGCTTACTTTAGAAATACTCTTAAAGATTATGGAATCATCCAGGCCATGTCAACGAAAGAGAACCTCTACAATAACTGTATCATAAAGACCTTCTTTGAAATGATGAAGAATGAGATGTGCTATGGAAAACAAAACACTACAGATATTTGATAAATTTTAAAGGGTGCTGAAAAAATATACAGATTATTACAAGCATGAGAAAAACCAGACTAAAGCAAAATGGATGCTCTCTGCTAAGTACAGAGAAACATCCATATGTTGGACCTCTGCCATAAATTAATGTGTCCAAGATTCTAGGTGCAATCACAACTGAACAGGGCTTATTGGAATTTTGATTTTTCAGCTACTGATATGAGTCAATATATTGTTTATGAAATATTACCGTTATATATTGCTTATATTTAGGATTATAGTATTTACACACTATTTAAAAATTTATATCATTCTTTTGTATCTTTCTTCATTTCTGTCTTAAGTGCATTTGGGATTTTAGGATCAAACATTCCTGGAATCATACATTTACCAACAGCATGTTTTCCCATATTGATTGCTAAATTACCAAGATTCTTTTTTAAACTATTTTTCATTTTTGTTCTTCCTTTCATATTTGATGATTTAAGTATAAACTATAGCTTTGTTATATTATTAAGTTTCGAATAAAATATCTTTTTTATAGAAAAAATGTAATATTTGCAGTGGAGTTCAACGTTTATTCAGTAATAATCGTTGATTATTATCAGGCACATTATAACAAACTATTTTTTCGCTTTTAAGGCATAATAAAAGAGGTCTTGGCATAAGGGAATCTGACATATTTTCCATGAGATTGTTTTACCCTGAGACCTCTTGTGTTATCATATAGTTTTGTAACCATGAAATAAAAAAGCAGAAATCTCCCCGTCCAAAGTTTGATTCCTGCTTTCACCCAAATATAGCTTATGCTACATTGATACATACCTATGATAACAATTAAAACATAAAACTACAACCTTATTTCTCAGGATTTTTACAATAAAACGATAGATTCTCTTGATCTTAACCTTGTTTCCTGTATCTGTGTCCACTCCGGCTGTCTCATCCGTTATGGCTCTTACAGACGCAAGACCCAGCTTACTGACAGGCTCCTCTCTCTTTCAGTCGTTCGAGTGTACTGCAAAGTCTGTAGGCATACCCACGCACTGTTCCTTTCATCTATGATCCCTTATTCACAGATTCCTCTGGTTCTGCACGTCCGTCTGATCCAGGCTTATGGACATGACACCGGATTCCGGAACATACTGGCAGAACAGTACAGTACCCTGCGCCTAAGCATCCACGAACCTTTCCGCCAGAGAATTGTCATGAATTATAACCTGGAAGGCATGACAAAAAACAGCAGAAGGGCATTCTTATGTTACTGCCAAACTGAATGGTGCTGGATGCACCCAAACGGTATTCGAAGATAACGCACTTGAAGCGATCCTCAATGCTGCGAATGGGACTCCACGTATGATCAACAAACTGTGCAATGCAAGTCTGTTGGTTGGAAACAGCTCAAATTTAAATATCATAACCGCCGATGC
This sequence comes from Coprococcus sp. AF51-11b1, assembly GCF_027682785.1. Classification (NCBI taxonomy): domain Bacteria; kingdom Bacillati; phylum Bacillota; class Clostridia; order Lachnospirales; family Lachnospiraceae; genus Coprococcus; species Coprococcus sp. AF51-11b1. The sequence continues at coordinate 9,359 of NZ_JAQCZB010000009.1, forward strand.
CGTTATGCAGGCAATCAATGACTTCGAACTCGGATAGCTTTAGAAACCATCATGTAAAATAATCTGCATGATGGTTTTTACTCATAAAATAGTGCGCCGAAAATCCCCAAAACTATATGCTTCATACCATGATCAGACACTCCAAAAGATCTGTTTTAATCTGACGGAGAGGGCAGCGTTTAATTTGCCGAATAACAGTTGATTTCAAAAACTATAAGTAATATAATATAAATGTCTACTAGAAAAATGTGAAAGGGTTTGGTTGTTACAATGAAAGTAATACAAATACTACCATATGTTTTATGTGTTTTTTCCTACTTACTTCCCATTTACTGCTTTCTACCTTTTAAGTTGAAATTAAAGCAGATAATTGTTTTATCTACTATATTGCTGATTAATATACTTCTTATTGGTTTTGTCTTGGGCAACATGGGTGTTATTCTTTTAATTATAAGCACATGTGTATATATTGCCTCACTTAATCCTAATCGTATAATAAATATTTGTGTCTTTATTGCAACTTATCTTTTTTGTGTGCTGTGGGATAATTTATTTTCTTTAGTATGGGATATATTCATCTATCCAGTTGCTGATTTACAGTCTCACTTAACCTATTACATTGTTTATATAATTTCATATATCTTACTTTTAGCCTGTATTTGTCCAATATTAGGCCGATTGCTCTATCTAGTAATTCATAGAATACACACTGGCCTTTCGAAACAGCTGTTATTACTTATAACTACAAATCTACTCACCTGTTTGTTTATTTTTTTATTTAACATAGCAATCGGAGATTATATTGGATATAGTCGTAGCGTTATAACCTTTAACTGTATTTTATTTGCCTGTTACTTTATAATCAGCACTATTTTAATTGTTAACATAATAAAATCCCATATGGAGAAAGTAAATCTGGATATACGCCAAGACTCTTATAATCGATTGCAAGAATATACCAATCAGATTGAAAATATGTATTCATCTTTAAGATCATTCAAACATGATTATTCCAATATAATGCTTTCTATGTCCGGGTACATTGAAGCAAACGATATGGATGGTTTAAAAGAATATTTTGATAAAGAAATCCTTCCATTAAGTAAAAAAATCACTAAGAATACTGCACATATAAACCAACTGATGAATATCAAAACTACAGAACTGAAAAGCATTATATCATCCAAGTTATTATATGCAATAGAATTGAATATCAATGTCAATATAGAAGTAACAGATGAAATAGTTTCTCTTCCAATCGATACACTAGATTTATGCAGAGTCATTGGAATCTTTCTAGATAATGCAATTGAGGCAACATTAGAAACTGATCAACCATCAATTCGCTTTGCTCTGATTAACCTGGAAACAGAATATATATTTGTCATTTCCAATACCTTTTTGGAAAAGGGAATCCCTTATGCTGCTTTAGCAAAACCCAATGTATCTACTAAAGGGGCAAATCGCGGAATAGGTCTTTATAATGCACATGAAATTATTTCAAGATATAATCACGCATTTCTGGATACCGAAATTCAAGATAAAATCTTTGTGCAACGCCTTCAGCTTTCTAAATCACTTATATAAAAAGGCAAAATTATTATAAACCACTCCCCATCAAATAGACAATCGAAAAACATAAAGTTTTCCTGCCAGCAGAGATAATCTGTTGGCAGTTTTTATGCTACCCACAAATAAATTTCAAATTTTCCATCGATTGCAAAACTACGATGTAACATTGCAGACTGTTATGATTATCTATAATAATCTTCTATCATTTTCATAAATGTTTCTCTATTTGTAAATCGTTTCCTACTGTAGCGTTCTCTTTTAAAATCGCCCAGAAGCCTTTCATTGAACCATTATCAATACGCTTTGCAACACTGGATATACTCTGTGTTACATCTGACGCTTCCAGTTTTGTAGATCATGTCAAGATTTTTGCAAAAGTATAATTCTACTATTTGATAACTGACAGTCAACCGGCTATGATATCAGACGACAGAGCATCCTCTGCCCTGAAAAGATGCTCCACATTCATGTAGCGTTTGGCATCCGGTTGATTACTGCTACATGACACAGTCTGGTATCATACAAGTATTAAAGTATTCTGCCCATCGAGAAAACACCGATTGCTTTTGTCCGGCATTTAATCTCACGGCTTAAATACTCAATGGTGTTGTTTATCCAAATCCAATTCCAGTATTGAGTAGGAAAATCTATATAAATTATCAGGTACGGCACTTATCTTGAGTTGAACAAAAATCTTTATTTTTTGAAGTAACTATAAGCGCATCTGCTCTAAACAATTGATATAATGAGATCAACTCATAAATTCTTGCATTATTAATTTCCTATCGCTTTCCTTCAGTACTTACAGTAGCTGTCCCTTTTAAGCATCACAGGGCAATATCCACTTTTATTCTAAAAAGAATGTTGCCTTTCTTCCCATAAAATATACTCCCTCCTGAATAACAAGCTTTTGTTATTTCACTTGTCTATTTAGAAGGGAGCATGTCATTAAGCATTCCTATTTTTTATATATGATGGAAAAAGTGAAATAGTTTCAAATACTACAGCCACAAATAGTAGATATGGAATATGTCCTATTGTTTTTGACATTATAATGGTTACTGTTAAATATATTAACACCAAAAATCCAGTTCTATTTCTCAATTTTTCATAATTTTCCTCTGAAATAGGATTATTCTCCGTACCCTGCGGTCCAATAACTAAGAGAATAAAAAGACAAATTAAATAAACTAAAATAGTATGAATCAACTCTATATTTAGCTGTTTAGAAATCTGAACACCTACTACTACAAATATTCCTGTTCCAATTAGACATGACAAACTTTTTTTAAAATGAACTCCTCCTGCGCTCATTTTAAGTCCTCCATATGCTGCTAAAATGATAACTGCTTCAAAAAAAATCCCCATAATTCCTGAAACTAACAGAATCGTTCCAACCATAACAATGTTATGAATTATAATTTGTAACCCTAAACTCATTCTCATTCGGTCAACATCACTCCAAATAGTTTTATCTGTATCCAGATATTTTACAATTCGATTTGCAATTGTTTCCATCTTGATTCTCTCCTTTCTAGCTAAAATAATAACAGAATTAAAAATATCAACTGTAAATTAATAATAAACGTTTAATTTCGTTGAATAAATGTTTAAATAGAAACAGTTATTCGTGGAAAAATGACACTTTCTTTTTTTCTTTAACAATGGCTTAGATTATTGTATAATGATAATGAAAAATAATAAAAATAAGGAGGGGATACTGAATATGATTGACATTTTCATCTGTGAAGATAACAAAAAACAGTTAGATCTCTTTACAACATATATATCAAATTTAATTCTTATAGAAGGTTTTGATATGAAGATTGTTCAAGCTACTTCTGATCCACATCAGCTTCTCAAAGAAATTTTAACTGCCGAAAACACCGGGCTTTTCTTTCTTGATATTGATTTAAGGTCTGATATGAATGGTCTGACTCTAGCACAGCGGATCCGACAAATTCAGCCTCGATGTTTCATTGTTTTTATTACTTCTCATTCGGAGATGAGTTTTCTCACTTTTCAATATAAAGCTGAGGCACTAGATTTCATTGTAAAAGATTCTGCTGAACACATAAAATCTAAGATTCATGAATGTCTACTAGATGTAAATAGTAAATACACTTCATCGAACAATAATGTTACTCGAACCTTTACAATTAATCAAAATGATAAGCGTATTGTAATCGATTATAATGATATTATTTTCTTTGAAACGTCCAACAATATCCATAAAATTATTCTTCATGCAAGAAAACGTGTTATCGAATTTACTGGACAACTAAAAGATATTGAGCAACAACTAGACTATCGATTTTATAGATGCCATACATCGTATATAATTAATAAGGATAATATTACCGATATAGACTTCAAAGAACTACTGGTTCATATGAACAATGGAGAAACATGTCCTGTTTCTGTGAGAAAAAAGAAGGGATTAAAAAAATTAGTGAGTTAAAAAGAAAAAGCTCAAATTTTGAGGGTATGAAGAAAAGTCTCATACCCTCACATAAAATAGGAAGTATAGGCAGCATCGGTCTGACGGTGTTACTAAAATTTCTTCTTCTCTTTCTTCCCAAAATTTTTCTTGTATCTATGGGATTAAGCTTTTAGTTTCAACAACCACTGGTGTATAAATCTAAGTAAGATACACGACATCCGTTTCCACAAAAGTTCCTCCTAGTACTCCTATGGAAGTTTTTATAAAATTTTACAGTTTTATTAATATCAATGACGTATGAATACAGATCTTTTCATTTTTTCAGAACGATTCTTTTATATCTAGCTTTTACATTTCTGTATTCTTCTAAAACACAATGCAAAACCTCCTTCTGGTTTATTGGGATTTCCGCATTGGCTGTTACCAGACCGTCCACACATTGAAGCACCATTGTTTCATTGTAATAAACTTCAAATCATAAATCATATCCTCCATTGCTTATTTTCCATTTTCCCAAAGAATAATTTCCTTTCCAGCTATGCTCTTCAAAGGTTTTCAATAACAAACGCAGTTGGTAAAGTTCCAAATCATTCTGCTTTTGAATCGCAGCATCCTCCAATAGGTTTATTATTTTCTTCATATCCGTTCCCATAAGATTCCCTACAGCTGAAAGGATCTTTTTTAAATCGTCATATGCTTTTTCCCCTTCTTTTGTAAATGGACTTTTCGATTTTTTCTCTTCTGAATATGGGATTTGAGCCCCTAGTCTTTTTAGAATATCTTCCAAAGATGACAGTTTCCAATTGCTGTTTATTTCCCTTTCCTGCTCATAATCACGGCAAACACTACGCAGCCTGCGTATCGCCTGCTGGCATGTTAGAAGTTGAGTTTCTAATTGTTCCAGTTCTTTATTCTTCTCTTCCAATAATTCTTCCATACAATTCACACATAATGTCCTCCTAAAAATCAAATATGTGCTGTATCCAGCATTTCCAGACACAGTACATGTTCTAATTTTATAACTTCCAAATACAGACTATTTATTATGTCTCTATACCTATATCTCCTTCCCTTTTCATAATACAATATTGAGTATCTGCTAAAGCACAATCCACACATCCCCTGTAATAGAAACAATCGCTGCATCCTTTTATTACTGGCATGTATCTTTCTTCATACTCTTCTCTGTTAGCTGAAGGACAGCTTCCATCTACACAGGCAACTCCGACATAATTTCTACATCTTTCTTTCATTCAATATCCCACCTTTAAATCCAAATTCTGTTTAGCTCTATTTTGCACTCTTTACACTGCTCAGGATCTTTTTTATAAATAGTTCCGCCAATACCATCTACAACACCGATAGCCCAACTATATCCTTCTCCATCTCTAAACTTTCTGGGTTTCTTGGTAATAGCTCTATCTGTACCAGATTTGATAGTAACTTTTTCCTCAGTTACCTTCGTGACCCTATATTCTTTCTCGATTCTCCTATTCTCTGTACTGCTCCATACTTGAACCGTATAGGTCTCTCCCACTTTAAAAGGATGCGGATCCACCTGTACTGTAGCAGAAACAATCTTATCAATTTCAGAGTATGCTGCTTTTAAAAAGCATCTATCCTGAACATCCATCACCTCAAAGGTAAAATAAACTTTTCCGGTTCCTATTACTTTACAGTTTCCCCATCTGCGGATTTCCACAATATATCCAACTTTAATATTGTCCTTCGAAAAGATTATACCACCCACTTCTTCTAAGCATTTATGATAATAAACTGATTTACTGATAGCATTTTCTATAATTAATTCAGCTTTTTCAATCCATTCTTGTACTATCTCTGGTGTAATAATCTCTCCATTGTAACGCTTATAGATTTTACCTACTTCCATCTGTTTCAGCATTTTGCAATATGATTCCAAATTCTTTTTCTGTGCTCGGATTGTCTTTTCTGCTTCCTTAATCCGCCTATCAATAAATCCCTTATCTGTAGGCTTCGTTCCTGCTGCTGTATGTCGAGCTGCCTCTGCACGTTCCGCATAATATTCCGATTTCTTAAACTCATCAAAGCCTTTTTCCCATGCTGCGAACATCTTATTTCTCCTGTTAGAAAAAGCACGGCCAGCACTGCTATTTATATTGGGCTGTGTAAAAAAGGCAACATCTCCTCTCATATCCTCTATAGGTCTTTGTAAGCTTTTGCCTTTATCACAAGCTCTTTGAGACCTGTCATCGTATCTTTCTGCCCTCGTTTTTGCCCTTTCCGCTTTGCGTTCCATCTGCTCCTCAAAGGTTAATGTTTCACCAACGTTCTCCCCCTTGACAAGACCTATTTTTTTCGCTACAGCTTCTGCATGCCATAAATTAGGAAACTTTGCCCGGCTTACCCAGGCCCCATGCTTACGGCTGAAAAGAAAGTTGCTTTTAATTTCTTTCTTCAATTCATCTGGCAGCGCCACATAATCCTCTTTCTCAAAATACAATTCCAACTTCTGGGTTTCCATATTCATAATATATTCGCTCATATTCTATCTCCTCTTTTAACCTATACAGCCAGAAGAATTTTTCTTTTGGCTGTAGTAACAAAGCTTCACGTTTCCATCTAATTACCCATATTCTTAAGATACTACAAAAGAAATCTATTTTATTTCACATCAATTATCTGTATTACCTTTCCGTTTCGGATTCAAACGGTATACCACCTAGGATATCATCCATATTCCCCACTCTTTTTGACCTCCATTCCTGATATCTTTCATATCGCCTTACCAGCGCATTAATACTCTCAGACCGGAAATGACACCAAAACCTTTCTCCGTTTTCATCTTCAGCGCAAACTCCTATATCCAATTTATCTCCTGAAAATATTGCCGTCTTAGGAATGATATCCCTGCAATGTCCTAATATAGACAACTTTTGACGGACACATGCCTGTGCCAGCTCCCATGGATTACTTGACAGCCATGCATTGTACATCTCATGACAGCCTATTTCATCCCGTTGCATGACCTTTTGAATGTCTTGGACTACGTCTTTCGCTTTTCCATTATATTTTTCACGAATTTCTTCGTCTGTTAGTTCGATTAAAAATACTGCATCCGAATTTATTTTTTCTTCTCTTCCTCCGGGATTCCACATTTCCACTGCCACAAATGCCGGATTCACTTCTTTAACATAGGCAGTAAAACCAGAAGAAGTATTCATATATTTAATACCGCTGATCTTCTGCCCTTTTTTCAAATGTTTATATGTCACTTGTTTTTCTTCAGTCATAATCCACCTCCTAAAGATTTTTATGTTAATCTGTATGCCACCAAATAAGCATTCTCCAATGTCACACATCCTTCGACATGTCTTTCGTCTTCTTTTTGTGAATAGCTCATCATTCCTACATAGTCCCGGACAAGTGTAAGCTGCCCTGGGAAATATGGATGTTCTATCACTTTTCATCTGACCTTTCTTTTTCCTTTTTCTACTGTAAAAATTTTATTAAGTTGCATTTTAACGAAACTCCTCCTAAATCATATATCTTTTCATAAATCATTTAAGTAACACATGACACTACAGTCTGGTATAATTTCATCTTCCATTCTTCCTCTCCCTGGTTCCAGTTCATCTAAAAATATTCCATTGATACAAGAATGTCCAATCTCTCGTTCCAGTTTTGCCATACGCTCAAAAACTTCTGGAAAATCTATTCTGATCTTATTCCAATATCCCATTCCTCCTTTCACACAGCCGATGCAATTATTATTTCGATATCCTAGATCGTACATGGCAAGATCCAGATGTCCCAGTTCTACAAACTGCGGAAACAATAAGGAAAGCGTATAATTTTTTCGTTTCCAGAACATTTCTGTAATCTCTTCACCTGTCAAAGAAAAGTATGCTGACAAATACTGTTTGAACTGTTCAGATGTGTAGGTATTTTGCTGCAATGTTTCCAATACCCAGTTTTCAAAAGCATCTGGTGTAAGTATCTGTTTCAGTTCATGCTATTTCGTATCTGTAAGATCAATCAAAAACCAATTGCTATGCCTTTCTCTATAATTGTCACATTCGTATAGCAGCTGATATGTTTTTATATTCTGGACTTCCAACCTGTAATAAAGGTAATCCATGATACCGTTCTCCCCTTCTAATCGCACTGGAAAAAAACGATACTTTTCAAAGAGGTTTCTACAAAGTTCATACGCTTCTTGAGAATAATCTTCCTGTCCACTCAAAAATAAAAGACATGTTTCAACCGCCATTCGTTCTGCAGTCATACCATCTATTTTAAGTTTTGTGTAAAGGTCGGTCTGAAAAAGCAATGTCATACTAAGAAACATAATCTCTCTTTTCGAGTATCCTGCTTCTATTAGCTTTTTCCTTGCCGTACTGCCTTCTTTTGCATAACAGCATGGAAGCCGGAACAGATATTTTAATACTTCTATATCTTTATTTATGGTAATTTTTCAACTTGCATGAAAATTTTTCCGTAAGTCAGATATAGACTTCTTTATAAGCATAAACTGAGAAATTACGTTCTGTTCCAAGCAGCTGGTTCAAATCGTGTTTCCGCGTCTCCCAAAACTCATCATCATACACAAACATATGCAGCATAAAAAGCAGTTCCTGCAGCTCCTGAATAGGACAATTGCACATTTTCTGATACAATTTTGATTTTTCCTTGTCATCACAGAGATATAGGATCCCCATCATATAAATATCGTTTTTTGCAAGAATTCGTCTGAACTTTTTCCAAAATGAAGCCTTCTGCTTTCCAACAAACATACCGGCATTTTGAAATTTCCTGGTTTCTGCAAGCGCAAGACCAAGTGAGCGTAATTGTTCCACCTTGACCTCCATTTTTTCTTCCAGACGTTCCAAAACCTCTCCCGGATAATGCAGACCGTATCTCTCTTCCACGCCCTGTTCAGGACAGCTGAAAAATAGAGCATGGTCCTGAAATTCTCGATATGCCTGTTCTCTGTTCGTATTTTCTGAAATCTGAGAATCAAATCTACCATTTGACAGTAAAGCTCCACATCAAAAATATTTTCAAAAAATTTTTGTAACATTACATTCCTTCTTTCTTTTAAGGGAACCGCAAAACGGTTCCCCCTATCCATCCATAAACATCCGTAAATTTTATCAGGCTGCTATCACCATCTGCTCTCTACGGAAACACTGCTGTTCTATCATGCTTGTGTTTTCCAGGTTATGTACTTTTTGATATCTCTCTGCTTCTCTATAAGTAGTGAACGTAACTGCACTTTGAAACTGGTCTGAAAAAACAGTTCCCGTCCAATATTCTGCTAACCCCTCTAACTCGTACTTATGCGAAAGCAGTACCCACAAAATTTCACAAATCCATGCTTCCAATCCAACGTAGCATAAATGCTGGCTGATACACTCTGCCGCCTGCTGTTTGCTACGAAAACGTATTGCCCGTTCCAGCGGGGAACTTCGTATACTTTTTTTGTTATAACCGCTCAGATATTTTCCCGTTTCTAGCTCTATGATATATCCACTGGAAAACAGCTGATCCATATCCATAGTTTCATTTTTATCTCTTATTTTTCCCGCCATATTCATTCGTGTCCTCCTTTCCAAAATAAAAACAGCCTGTTTTTGGCTGCCATTCTTTTATCTCCGTATTCGTTTTAATATTTCCCTCGCAAGTATAACCGTAAGCGTGTCTAGATCCGAAATATTCAGATACCCTTCCTGATAAATTCTTTCAATCGTTTCCTTATCATCTCCAATTGCAGCCGCCATCACGATAATACCCTTTGCTTCTAGTTTCTTTTTGATATTCCGAATATCTGCTTCTGCCTCTTCCCCACAATACAATGCACCATTGGGGCGGCCGTCACTGATACAAAATAAAAGCTTTGTCCGTTCCGGTCTTCTGGCTAGTTTTTCACCTGCATAGATTAATGCTGCCCCGTCTCTATTAGATCCTGCCACATCTATAGATGCGATACGATAACAGTCATTTCTGTCCTGCTCAAATTCTGCAAGAGAATGGAAAGTCACAAGTTCTTTCCGTAAAGTTCGCCCTTCTCCGTTCGTATGGTGTCCATAAACCAAAATCGGAATTCCCACGCTGATACAGAACTTATACAGGCACAGACAACAACATCTTGCCTTTTCCAAGCGCCTTCCCCACATGGAAGCTGACAAATCCATCAAAACTACAACCGCTGCATTTAATGTCCTTGCAGGCTCTCTTTTCTGATAAAAACGATGAAATGGATCATAAAGCATCTGCATATTGATGGAAGTCCCAAAAAACAATTGTTTTTCCTTACGTTCCCCTTGCTGACAGAACGCCGGCAGCAAAACCGCATTCATTTTCCGTACTGTCTGTTTGATTTGTGGCTCTAATAGTTCATACCGCATGATATCCCGTTGGCTTATCTGGGACTTACGTTCCACTATCATTTTCACTTTTTGGTGATCGCCATTAAATTCTGTACCGCATAACTCCTGCGAAAGTTCCTTTAAAATTTCTGCATTATATGTTTTTTCTGCTTTGGACTCTGCAATTTTTTCTATACACCGTAACAACTGTTCTTTTGTTTCAATTGGCTTGATTTCCATCTCCTTCTGCTCCCTCTTGAGTTCTGCCGGAGTGTTATTCATTCCTGTTTCCTCTTTGGAACAAAGAAAATCCGGAAGTTCGCTTTTAATTTTTCCCCATTCTTCCTGAACCTTCTGCTCTGTGTTAGATGAAACGGCATCTTTTCCATCACTTTCCTTTTGCCCGTTTCCATTCTTTTCAGAGGGCTGTTCTTCCTGTTTTATATTTTTCTCCATCTCTTCTATCTCTGTTTTCAACAATTCCCAAATCAACAGAAGAAGTCTGTTGACCGCCTCCAGACGTCCCAATGGTTCTTTACATCTGACTCCGGAATCAATAACCGGTTTTGTCTCTTCCAGCAAATCAAGTAAAATATCTGTTTCCATCTCCCAGTTATTTACCGTTCCTGTCAGGGAATATTGTGCCATCAGATTTAACATCACTGATATCTTTCGGTATCCCTCTTTTAATTGGACTTTCATACTGGGAACTCTCTCCATGTTCCGCATACGGTTCTGTAAAATTCCACGCCTGATACTTCCCGGATACCTTCTGCACATGATTTCTTCTATATACACATCTTCAATCATATTCTGGATAAATGCGGCAGTCTCTGTCATTATATATTTTGCAGCTGGATGATCTCCAGTAAGAAATTCTTGAATTTCCATCATCTGTTCCTGTCCAGTCCAGTCTTGTGGAAGCGGCAGCTGTATCATCCATCTTCCTTGCCTCATTTCATCCAGATAGGTTTTTCGGAGTTCAAAATCTGATAAGTTCCAGTGTCCGCACTCATGTCCCAAGATACCAACGATACTATCACTTCTTAATGCAAGCGTTGGAAAACTCATAGTTACCTGATTTGCGATATTGAGTAGCACCCGTAAACTGGAACATCTTCCTCCATAAGGTTCATTTGGTTCTTTTACAAGATTCACCGTTTTCAAAGTCCCCGCCGTTATTTCATAGGCAATCGAATGTAACATTGTCCTGTAATCCGCCGATTCAAAAACTTCATAATCCTCCAGGTTTTCTTTTTCTTCCTGCACACGTTGTTTCCATTCCTGATGATTTCTCATAGTCCTCCTTTATGCCGCCTCTTCAAAAGCCGGCTCAATGAATGTACTTAAAATAGTGTCCCTTTCTTCTGGAAATGGAGAAACTTTACTAATTACAGCATTTACTGCTGCTTCCAAAACATCTTTTGATGTCATATAATTCCACACCCAGTTTTCCAGTTCCCGATATCCGCATACACCGCCGCGTATCTGCTTATCCCTCAGATATTTCTTGATTTTACTGATGGCTGCTGCCATCTGGTAAATCAGCTCTTTTTCCTTGCAGCCTGTTTTGAAAATGGCACGTTCCGCCATTTCTTCCACACTCAATTCTTTCCGGTGCTGTACCAGATGCATTCTTGACAATACTGATTCATTGAACATCTGGCATCCGATATAATCCATGTTTGTTGTCATGATCACCACCGTATCCGGGTGTCTTTCTATTACTTCGCCATTCAGTAGGTCTGTTTTTGCGTCGTCATCAAATAGAGCATTCAGTCGAGTAAGGGTTCCCGGCTTTTCAATCATAGCAACTTCCTGAATTTCTATTACCGCCGGCATCCGGCAGGCCTGAATGATTGTAGATTCTGTTTTCACGAAGTCCTTTTCCATTTTCGCCTGTTTATATCCCTGCTGAACTGCTGCATTCAATATTTCACGAAATGCGGTTGCTTCATCAATTTCCATCTGGTAGTTCCCTGTCAACACTGCCAAAGCAGAAGCGGGATCTATCTGAAAATCTTCATATGTCGGCAATTCACTTTCTGATATCTTTGCAGTCGTATCTACGTTTGGAACAAGAGATACCATAAGGCTCACCTCTTCCGTTCCCGGTCCGCATGTAAATACAAACCGAGGATACCCAAGCAGCTGTGCAATAATCTTTGTGTCTGTTGTTTTCCCTGAACCAGAATCCCCTTCCATCATAAAAAGCCGGGAAGGAGTATTTACAATCATGGAAAGAATTTCTTGTGTAGCCGTATTCACTTTGTAATCATCCGGTAACTTTGGAATCAAGGCCTGATACTTTTCCTCAACTTCCTTCCCCTGATAATAAAACGCTTTCAGTTCCCCGATTGTTGATTCTGTAAGCTGTCTTTTTGCTGTCAGCAGTTGAAACACCCCTACCTCTGTCTGGTTTGCACCATATAAACCGGATTTCAACCGATAAGACTCAATAAACTCACAATTTGTAAACTGTGGCTCCCCTATCGGTATTCCGCCATCTTCTAATGGAAGACAGGATTCCACCCGCCGGTACAAATTGTCACAACAAATATACGCACTGGACAGAAACTCCTCTTCATCTATTTCTTCATTCATATCCAGAATTTGCATTATTTTTTCAAAATGCTGCGTGAATTCCATATCATACAATTCTGTTCCATAACACGTGCTGGCAAACGCAAGCAGTGCAATGTACCGTTCTGCTATATTCTGTTCCTCCTGTATGGATGGTAAAACCGACACCGTATCCGCTTTTTGTACACAGCCTTTAAACTTTCCATTTCTCCAGTTATAAATCAGAGCATAATGGCTCTCGCCATTTTTACATTCCATACAATAATAATTTGTTGTATTGCCCTCACCGAACTGTCTGCCGAGCGCACCTTCCGTCTCTGCACCTGCAAATACCCCCGACAGCCATAAAATTGCACGTAATGTGGGCGCATGCAATGTGGCAGATTTTGCCCGAAGTGAATTATATTGTGAGCAGTCCGAAACTTTTGTACTCGTTTTGGTTCTTCCCAGGTCATGAATCAATTTCTGAAATAAATCCGGTAATTCCTCCTGAAATGTCCATGTTTCATATAATGCCGCCATAAAAAATATTCCTCCTTTCGTTCTTTTCTGCATATTCCAAATGAACATCGGCATTCTTGGCCATGCGTTTTCTTTATCCTCCTTTTTCGCAAATAAAAAAGGCAAAGCATGATTCTTTCTTTTCATACTTTGCCTGTCATTTTAAATTTGAAATTTATGCAGAATTCTCTGAAATTAAAATACTTCCATCCTAAATGCCGATGGAACTAAAGTTACAGGACACATCATAGATGTGTAAAATAATAATTACAACCTTATCTTAGCATTGTCCATTCTTAGTGTCAAGAAAAAGAGAGACTCTCTTTTTCTAATGTCTAACACGTTTATGCTGCTGAAAGATAAGTATTCGACACCAAAGAGTTAATCCCCGTATTCGGTTCTTTTTCACAAACAAGTTTGCACTTGACCGCATCTGAGTAAAATGTTTTCAACTGTACTTCTTTCGGCTTCATCATTGGAAATCTAATTTCAATCTGCTCATCATTGTACAATATAAGATCATTATAGCAGGTGCCTTGTACAACCCATCCTACCTGATATTGTTTCATAAGCTGTTCTGCAGCAGTGCGAAAACAAATTTTTAAAATTTGATTATAAACCGTATAATTTGGATGTACTTCAATATTGTCCAACACCAGACAATTATAAGGTTCATTGATCCATATCACAGAATTGGCAATCACTCTGTTCTTATAATAAACATTTACAATTCCAAATCCTCTTTCCAGTGCATACTGTTTTGCCTTGATACTGCCATAGCTCATGCAGCACACCGTTGCATCACCCGCTGTCAGATATTCCGGGGAACCTTTTGCTTCTACTAACACCTTAAAGTTACATAGTTTCTTTAATTCATCCGGAAGATTTTCTACATTATGGAATTTCATAATTTCCAGCACTTCACGATACTGAACCGGCGTCAGTTTTTCTTCTAAAACTGTATGCAATAGGTTTTCCTTTTTCAGCCTGCGATAAATATGTTTTGCCTGTCTTGTTTGCTTTTTCAACAATGTTTTCACAAAGGATGATAATCCCTCATAAGACAGACGGATTTCCTGCGCTTTAAACAAACAGGGATATTTTCCACGTATGAATTTTGACAGGTTATGATCTCCATATTCACGAAACAAATCATATAATACAACATTTGGACAATACGTCTGTATGCGCTGCATATAATCTGTCAGCATCTCTTTTTCCATTTCTGAAAAATTCAGTTTTTTACTATATGCTTCCATTACATGTTCTTTTAATTCCATCAGATAATCATTACAATCTTTATTTTTTCTAATAAGACTGCTCAATCTTTTACGTGCTCTTTTTTGACTAGGCTGCAATTGTAATTCCTTTTCTATTCTAAGGTACCGGCATACGCCTTCTATAACTTTTGATGTATTTAAAGCTTGATTATATGATTTTGTTAAAATAGCTTTCATTGCACCAGTTGTAAGAAGCATTTTCCCATCAAATAATGTTTGTACAATCAGATTCCAGTCATGGAAATAATTCCCCTCTTCTTTGTTTCTTCGTTTGACGATATTTTCAATACACCCGGATGCATATTTTTTTGATACTATATGATAAATTGTCTCACACATGGAAATAAACTGTTCATTTTCATTCTCACACAATTCATTTAATTCTTTTAAATATTTATCAATAATAAGCATTCTGTCCAAATAGAACAAATATAAATTTTTTGTTATATACGGGACCGGACACATGGGATGATATAAACCAAATTTATTAAAATAACTTACATAATATGTGCGTTTATATTTTCGAAAATACTGTTCTCCAAATTCTCTGGAGGTACGTTCCAGCCAGCGATAGCCTGATAACGAATTTCGATAGGATGTGTTATAGATTTTGCCTTTATTGTATATTTTAAGGCATTTTCTATAGTCATCATAACAATATCCTTTTTCATTATCTCTCATATCTTTCTTTTCTTGGTATCCAAATAACTGATAACGATCCAATGCTTTTTGAAAAAACTTATGTATAATCTCATGATTATCCATGTCCTTCGCTTCTTCCGGGATCCTGTTATATAAAAAATAGTCAGATGTTATAGGGATCGTTTCTCCGAACATACTATAGTAATCTATCCATTTTTCAATCATATTACGCATTATAAATTTCATATGATTCTTTTTGTGAAAATCAACACCATCCTGTATCGGTTTCTTCAAAAATTTCAGCACTGACGATATATAAGCGCTTTCTCCAATAGGCATCTCATCAATCTGTCTCCAAAAACCATATTTCCAATTGCTTTCTTCTAATATTTCTAAATCGACGCTAAAAATCACATGATGAGCATCTTCTCCATTATCGTAATATTTATGCAAAATATGATCTTCTATAATTTTTATCCCCCTTTTTTTGCATTTATAAAGACTATCCAAAAGATGGTAGGATGTACTTCTCATTTCTGCATGAAAAAGCTTCTTATTACGGTTCCATTTTTCGCATTGCTGGAAAAAGAATAACAATAATCTTGGTAAATATTGAAAATTCGGGCAATTTACATCAGCTATATAAATCTGCTTTGAGTGATACTCGGCATAAATCTGAGGAATATATGCAACAATGTAACACACAAGTTCTCCTTTAGAAAAACCTGCTACTGAATAATAAAAAAACTCCGGCTGCGTTGCTTCCTCTTTCAAACCTTCCATTCCCATGCGCATTTCTTCAGGATAAGATTGTTTTTCTAAATCAATAACAGCCGGAAAATACTCTTCGCTCATTTTTGTAAAATACATAAGCTTCTCCTTCCATATTATTAAGAAAAGCGATTCATCGTAATGATGAACCGCTCACTTTTATTTTATAATAATTTTTATGATTTATGCACTACGCTGTTCATATGCATTCAATAATTCTTTTCCTACCTGTTTTAAACGCATTCCGAAAAGTGTATTACGTTTAGCCGTTGTATTATTTCGGATAGCTTGAGCAACTGCCCGTTTACTTCCTACAATAATCACCTTTTTTGTTGCACGTGTGATTCCAGTGTAAAAAATATTTCTCTGTAACATGCGCCAAAAGCACCCCAGCATAGGGATTATAACAACAGGGCACTCATTTCCTTGAGATTTATGCACCGACATTGCATACCCATGAACCAGCGGCCAGTAATCATCATCAGAGAATTCCACAAGCCGATCATCTCCAAAGTCTACGCGCATCACCGTCTTTCCCTCCTTCTTAAAAATGCTCACAACTTCGCCAAGATCACCGTTTGAAATATCATCTCTGTTTTCTGTCTGCATGACCTTATCTCCCTCTCGGTAAAGACGTCCTCCGTTCTTTATTTCTTTCCGTCCACGCCGTTTTGGATTAACCACTTCCCGCAACATCTCATTGAGTGCGTCGGAACCTGCCGCAGTATTCTTTTTCAATGGTGAAAGTACCTGTATATCATCAGTCTGTTTCCCATGTGTTTTCCAGTAATCCTCATACAAATCACGTATGATCTCTGAAGCATCTTCCGGCGCATTCGCTGAATAGAATTCAAAGGTATCATCATATATGAGCTTTGTCTGCTTCCGATTGATGCGTACTGCATTTTCCACGATCGTACTTCCTTCCTCTTGACGAAAACAGGAATCGAGAATGGTAGTCGGAATCATCCCTGAAATGATCATCTCATGAAATACATTTCCTGGTCCCACGCTGCCAAGCTGATCTTTGTCTCCTATCATAACAAGGGTTGCATCCTTTTTTATGGCTGAGAAAAATCGGTCTGCCAGATACATATCACACATGCCAAACTCGTCTGCTATGATAAAATCATCTTCCAGTTTACCGGCATGCCACGATTCCTCCTCGTCCTCATTCTCTGAAGGAATCCCCACTGCTTTCTGCATGGTCATTGCCGGAAATCCAGTTTTTTCATACATACGCCTTCTTGCACGCCCGGTCGGCGCACAAAGCAAAATTAAAGAATCTTTGTTTAATTTTTCCTGAATTCGGATGATAATGCGAATCAAAGTTGTCTTTCCGGTTCCCGGCCCTCCGGTGATGATAGATACCGGATACTGGAACACTTGGCGTACTGCCTGCTCCTGTGTTTTACTTAATGTAATTCCTTCTTCGGCTGTAATCTGCTGCAGAAGAGGCTCTATATCCACTTTCTTCCTCTTTCGCTTTAAAAGCCGCATCAACTCTGCCGCAGCTCCCATTTCCACTTCAAAATTTCGTTTGGTATAGATTCCACCACCATTTCCAATCAATGTCTGATCCTTACGTATCATTTCATTCCCAATATCCTTAATTATACGTTCCGAAACTTTCTGTCTGTCTTTTGCATGATTTAAAAGCTCGGCAGACCGTTCTACAATTTCTTCACTTTTCAAAAACAGATGTCCTTCCTCATCAGCGGCACGCTGAAGCACATACAAAATTGCTGCTTTGATGCGTTCCGGATTATCTGCTTTAAAGTTTTTCGCTTTTCTGGCAATCGGATCTACCGTCAAAAAACCAAATCCTTTAATTTCACACAATCGGAACGGATTTTTCTTAATAATTGGATAAGCATTGTTTCCAAAATGCTCCTGTATCCGCATTAACTTGTTCGAGGTCACACCAAAAGGCGCCAGATAAACCATCAATTCTCTCAACTGCCGGCTCTTCTGATACCCCTCCATGATTGTTTCCAGCCTGCTCTCGGTAATCCCTGAAACCTCCAGTAGCTTCTCTGGCACATTTTCCATAATGTACAATGTTTTCTTTCCAAATTTCTCAACAATGCGTTCCGCTGTTACCGGGCCAATCCCCTTGATCATGTCAGATGCAAGATAAGCTTTGATTCCCTCCGTTGTTTCGGGAATACAGATGCGAAACGATGAAACGTCCAATTGCATGCCATACTTTGTCTCTTTCCAGTCACCGTCCAGTTCAACCTCTACACCGTCACCGGTCGGAAGTTCAATCCCAACTGCCTGAAAATATCCGGTGTTTCCCGGATGAGAACGGACAATTTTTTTCGGTAATTCCTCTTCTGTTTGGTAAGCGGCAACAGTATAACCATTCCCGGCATTATAAAATATTCGTTCAATGGATTTTGCATGTATCATTTACTTACGCTCCTTTCCCCACGATAACCATAGATATTTTCCTTTTTTTACAGCATGGATATGATCTTTATGTAAGTACTGGATTAATATCTTTGTCTCGTGAGCCGGGAATGCCCGCAACATCCCCACTCTTCGAAAATATTTTCCTTCCGGCACACAGCAGACACCTTCCGGAGTGATGGAAAATCTCCAGATACCTGTTTTTTCTAATTTTGCCTTCAGGTTCTGGATTCTTTCCTGCCCCTCCATCTGATACCAGACAACCGCCTTGCATTCCTCCTCACTTTTCTCATGCTGTATACTAGGTTCCTTTAGCGGCTGCATTCCTTCTTTTTGGTATCTTTCCGATAAATCTGCCTTCTCATCTTTCTGATACGCTGAATCTCTCCTGTCTGATACATCTTTTGAGGTATCAAAATCTGTGCTTTCGGTCTGGTTACTTCCATTGTTACTCTTCTGTTCATCTTTTTTTTCCTCCCGTACAGTTTTTATAATAAACGCTGCTACTATGATGGGCGCCGCAAGACTTAAAGACTGGAAAATAATCATAAGAAAAAACGGCCATAAAAAAGGGGATAGAAAAAATCCAATCCCACCTGTAAGAATACAAAGCCATTTATATTTTTCTGCCAACCTCTTTAGCTTTTCCATAAACTACCTCTTTCTTCCCGGGGGAAATCCCCCAGGATGCTTTAATCAAATTCTTCGTAATCCATATCATCAAACTGCTCATCCACATCATCATTTCTGGATGACCGACCTCTTTGGCTACTACTGCGGCTGCTCTTTCCGGAAGAATAATTGGAATTTCTGCCTGATCTACCCGAACTGCTTTTTGATGAGCGCTGGCTTCCTGAACTCTTCCTTCCTCTTGATGAACTCTGTCTGCTCTTATTACTTCTGCTCCTACTTTTGGAATCATCTTCATCGTCGTCCTGACTGTTCTTACTTTCGGCAAATTCAATCTCATCACAGCAGAGTCTTACACCGTAAACTTTATCCCCATCCTTGTTGGTGTAATTATTGTTTTCCATTCTTCCGGTGATTACGATTTTAATACCCTGATACAGATACTTTTCTACGAATTCTGCCAGCCAGCCGAATGCCGTACATGGAAAAAAATCGGTTTCGTCACTGTATTTTCTATCTACGGCAATACGGAAGTTTGCTACAACAAATTCATCCCCATCTTTCTTTGTTGTGTAATTAATCTCCGGATCTCTTACCAGTCTTCCCATCATAATTGATTTGTTCATGTATATCCTCCTTCATTTCCTGTTAAAAAAAGCGCTTAGAAACTTCTTTCTAAACGCTTTGTCATCGGTATCGTATTTTATTCGTATTCACTTTATTCGTATCCTCCTTTCTTTCAATTTTTCTTTACACCTCCTTATCCTTTTCTTTCATCTGTACTTGTCTTCATCCTAACCGCATACAAAACACAAAAAAGGCACTTAGAATTTCTTCATTCTAAATGCCTCACTTATATTGCTTGTGACAGACAGGAATCTTAAATTCCTCATAATTCACTTCCGGACTTTTCCGAAACCAAAATACACTACCCATCTTTTGATGAATACAAATACAAATTTCATTTTTATAGTAACACAACATATAGTGGCAGTCAATATGTATTCATACAATTTAGTGTTTGTTAAAGTACAAAATGTTATAGATGGATAAGCCAAAGTCAGCCATTTATCCACCATCTTTGAAAAATATTCTAAGAGACCTATTGAGGAAATTCCCCAAAGCGGTATCCGACACCATACACATTCTGTATATATTCCGGTTTTTTTATATCTCTTTCTATCTTCTGGCGAATCCGGTGTATGTGTGCCATAATATTTCCATCATCCTGAAGATATTCTTTATTCCAAACAGCTTCGTATAGTTCTTTATAGGTAACCACCCGACCATTTTGTTGTGCCAGAAAACATATGATGTCAAATTCTATTTTCGTTAATACTATTTCTGTCCTCCCATAAAAAACTTGTCTACTTTCCAAAATAATTTTCAACCCTTGAAAATGCCAAATATTTATTTGCTCATGAATACGCTCTTGCATTCTAATTAATGCCCTTAATCTTATCACTATTTTTTCTACATCTAACGGAAAACCAAGATAATCATCTGCACCACTTTCAAACGCATAAACCGCCTCGCGCTTTTGCTTTTCTGCTAAATTAGCTTTAGAAACAAAAAAAATCGGGGAATTAGAGTTCTGACGGATTTTATTAATCAACGTTTCACTCGTTTGTGTAAAATTTGTCATTTCTATAATATATAAAGCATATATATTTTCCAACATCTGACTGGTTTTCATTATTTTTGATATTGATTTATATATTACCTGATATTCTCCATCCAAATATTTACAAATATTGTGGCTCTTGAAGGAGGAATAATACAAATAAGATTCTACATATCACATATAACATCTTCCTTTTCCAAAAGATAACACAAATAGGACAGTACCATTTCATAAATCTTTTCGTTACAATTACAGATTACAAAATTATTGGACTTGTATTTTATTTTGAATTATACAAGTTTAGGATATAAAAGATGGTCTATAGATTCCTAGATGATTACTCTTCTATATATATAACAGCCTCGTCTATTCTATTGCGATAGAATTTTCTCTGCTTCCATAAAAATGTTAGGAAGTATTTGTTAATTTTCCATCAATATACATCTGAAACTTTTCTGGATCATGAAAAATATCATATTCCTGTCCCCATTCATCAGGTAAGTATTCCACTACCATTACTGGTTCCCGACCATTTACCTGATCTTCCCACAAGTATACTGAAAGGTACAGACTAGTAGCATATCCATAATCTATAGAAAATTTAATAGTCTTGAAAGTATTTTCTTTACATTTTTTGATGAGATATTCTGCAAAGTCCTCTTTATTATTAATTTGATTTCGATTTGCAATAATAATCAGTCGTTCATCTTGATTTGTTTTCATACTACTAATAACATCAGGTTCTCCTTCTACACGCTTCTGCTCACAACTTGAAAGTGAAAGTATTGCAACTATTAAAGACAAAATAATAAACTTTTTTCTTTTCATTTTATAGCTCCTTATTCTCTTTCTCTTAAGTCATGACGATATAATTATTGTTGCCTTTTCTTATTTTAACCATCAAATTCGTAATAAGTGGTTATTATTAATTCGAATAAACATTTCCAATTATAGAAAAGTATCTCTCATCTGCTGTGTTGTTCCAAATTCCGCATTATTATATTCAAAAACGGAGCAATGCATTTTGCACCGTTCTTATCCTATTTGCTTAACCAAAAAAATCTTATTGGTTCTATTAAATGTATAATAAATTATATCTTCAATTTCATCTTAAAATATCTTCTATTCTACTCTCCTATCCCTTTAGTGGCTCACTATTATGTTTACTTTTCCCTAGAGCGTGTTTGAAAATTAAAAATTTTATAAAGCATGTGTTTCTATCCCATTTTCATGATAGAATAAAGAAAAAGGGGGCTTTCATATGTCAAGACGTTATGAATTAACTGATCAGGAATGGGAACAGATTGCTTTGCTACTTCCTCCTGAAAATACCGGAAAACCACTTCGAAAGACAATCGTTTGATGCTTAATGCAATGATCTGGCTTGCACGCAGCGGTGGGTGCTGCGTGGAGGGACCTTCCGGAACGATATGGGCCTTGGACAAGTGTATATAGCCGTTTTCGCAAATGGATAGAGGATGGAATTTTGGATAATATCTTTCGGGTGTTAAGTCTGGAAGCAGAATTGGGAGATTTATCTATAGACTCTACCATCGTTCAAGCCCATCAACATAGTGCTGGAGCAAAAAAAGGGGGACTCCAAGTGAAATTGGACACAGCCGAGGTGGTGCAAGCACCAAAATACATGCGGTAGTGGATTCTTACGGCTATCCGATCTACCTGATGCTCATCGAAGGACAGCGTAACGATTGTAATCTTGCGATCCCCGTATTAAAGCATGTTCATTTGGAGGGCTGTAATGTTCTTGCAGACCGTGGATATAATAGCGATGAGCTGATTGATTATATCTATACACACGGTGCAGAACCAACAATCCCATCAAAAAAGAATGCAAAATTTGAACGTCACTGTGACTGGTGGCTATATAAGGAACGTCATTTAGTTGAGAAATTATTTCTCAAATTAAAAGAATTTCGAAGAATTGCAACCCGGTATGATAAATATGCATTCACCTATTTAGGATTCATATGTCTTGCTTCTGTTTTAATTTGGTTAAAATGACTAATTTGCAGCAATTTTCAAACACGCTCTAGTAACAACTACATTTTTTGACTATTTTTGTAACATATTACAGAAATAATATCCAACACCATACTGATTACAAATGTATCGTGGATTCTTCGGATCTTTCTCAATTTTTCCTCTAAGACGGTGTATATGAGCCATAATGTTCATATCATCATGAATATATTCCTGTTTCCAAACTCTTTCATATAACTCTTTATGCGATACTACATCTCCCTTTTTTTGAAAAAGATAATAGAAAATATCGAATTCTTTTCTTGTTAGATTGACTCTATTCTCATTAATATATAGTTTCCTTTTATAAGGATATATCTTAATGACCCCATCTTCTCCAATTGCTTCAACCTTTTTTTCTGCTGGCATTGTTTCTTTTTTATCCTCTAGGTCAAGAACCCGATCAATTAGAAGGAAAAATTCTTTTTTTGCAAATGATCTTTTGATCAGAATGTCAATCATTCCTATAATTCTCAATTTTTCTCCAGGGTAACTCTCAATAATATTCTTCTCAAAAACACAAATAGGTAAAGAATAGAACTTCTTAACAGATAAAGCGAAATACCTTATTTCCTGAACACTTGCCGGTACTTCAAGGATGCATAAAAGATAATCATATTCTTTTTCTACTCCTATTTCCCAAATAAAATCGTTTATATTTTTCAGACTCTCTATATGCTTCCATATAAAAGTTCCCTTTGTATTCGATTTTTCTCCTGTCAAAATTAATATTCGTTTATCCATATAATATTTTCCCAATAAGTTTCATCTTTAAAAGAGAGTTTGCATCTATCGCCCTAAATCTGTTTATTCTTTATTTCCAGCTAATAAAATAATTTTAGTCTCAAAATATTCCTCAGAATACTCATAATTTATATTTCCCCAATACTTTTCCGCAATTTCTTCCATAATAGATATTCCTAATCCTAAATGACCAAGTTTTGTCGAAACTAATTTCTTATTTTTTAATTTCGGGCGGGTACCAACCGTATTTTTCATCTTTATTACTATATAATCTTTAAAGCTGTGTATTCTAAGAAAAATTTCCTTTTTTTCTTTGTCTGATGCGAGACATGCTTCGATACCATTATCAAGCAGATTTGCAAAAAGCGCCGTCACCTCTGGCTTATTCATAAAGTCAAATATTATATCCTGCATACTAATATCAAATTTAATTCCATAGCGTTCGCAACTTTCAATCTTGTTCCATATAATTGAACATAAAATCCTGTCACTACAAACAAATTGTGGTCGGATATTTTCAATAGAGTTAATAAATTCTTCTGCGTATTCATTTTGAGTTTTTTTATCAACTTGCTCTAGTTCATTTATTGTCTGGATATGTTTCTTCATATCATGCAATGCTTTTTGTGTCTTCTCATAGTTTTCTTGGAGATCTTCATAATACTTTGCTGTCATTTCCAACTGTTGTTCTATTAATACGCTTCTTTGCTCATATTTTGCCTTTTCAGATATCTTTTTGTATAAATATAAAATACCAGCATCCAAAATAACAAACCCTATACATAAATGTAAAAGAGCTATGTTACTGTTTGGGTTTGTATCGATTTTGAGAAAAAGAAGGATGATACCAAATTCAAATATCATTAAAAACATCATATATAAATGCAATATTTTTGAGATACCGCTAACTTGGCAATGCTGTAAAATTTGTATGAATAAACTATTTGTACAAATTACAACAATCGCATTTCCGACACTTGAAAGTAAATATGATTTTGGGTGCATTAACACTGCATAGGTACTGCCATTTACAAAAAA
This sequence comes from Coprococcus sp. AF51-11b1, assembly GCF_027682785.1. Classification (NCBI taxonomy): domain Bacteria; kingdom Bacillati; phylum Bacillota; class Clostridia; order Lachnospirales; family Lachnospiraceae; genus Coprococcus; species Coprococcus sp. AF51-11b1. Next base: position 33,992 of record NZ_JAQCZB010000009.1, read on the forward strand.
TGAAAAAGCAATGGTCACACAAACATCAACAATAGCCATATATATGATTACCATTGCTGAATTCATAAAAATATTTTTTCCACATGGCTTGTATAGGATGAAAGATATAAACCCCAATGCAGCCATTGAATACCCTAAATTCAATGCAGGTATGTTTAGATATGATATCATCATATGCAATAGGAAACATCCAAAGAATGATAAAATATAAACGCCCTTCTTTTCCGGATATTTTCTCTCATATATAGCATCCATTATCCTAAAAAAAACAAAATCTGTAACAGAACAAGAACATATCAGTCCGATAATATGAAGCATATACACCACCAAATGTCCCCTTTCTTAAATTCTGTCAAATGTAGACTGTAAAAAATCATTAAATTTATTTTTAAAGTCTACCGCTCGTTTTTGTGCCAAGGGCACTATATCATTATTCTCTAGAAGTATATCAAAACCCTTAATTCTTTTTAAATATAACAAATTTACAATAAAGCTTTTATGTGGCGATTCAAAGTTATATTTTTTAAACTTTTCATATAGTTCTTTCAGACTATATGACGCAAAGTAATTTCCTTGAGTAGTATGAATAATAACTCTTCTACACGAATATTCAAAGTAATAAATATCCTCTATTTCAATAGTTACTAATCCTTCTTCTGTCTCAAATACACATTTTTGCTTTTCGATTGCATTATCTAAATAGCGTACTGCTTCGCCCAATGTTTTAAAAATATCTGTGTCTTTAATGGGTTTACTTATATAATCAAAAGCATGTACTTCGTATGCATTTCTTTGATAGTGGTCATAATTTGTTACATAAATAATTTTACTAGTAACATCCCACTTTCTTAGCTTTTTTGCAGTTTCAATGCCATTTAGTTCTGGCATTTCTATATCAAGAAAAATGATATCAAATCTTACTTTTGCACTTAAAAGTTCTTGTCCTCTTTTGAATCCGGCAACCCATACTTCTCGTTTAATTTCACTGAAGTATTGTTGGATAATTGTCAATAATCTGAGACGGACCTGTTTTTCATCATCACACACAGCAATCTTTATCATCCTGTATGCCTCCTATCTCCTTTATCATTTTATTCTCCACTTACAATCATACAATAAAAAAAGAATCCTTTCAGCAGATTCTTTTTTAACTATACCGTATATTTTTTTGCAAAGTATCTTCCAAAAAACAACATTGCCATCTGAACTATCCAGGAACAGACAATTCCAACCGCAACCTCTCTGCTTAAGACGCATCCAATTCCAAAGATAACTGCTAAGCAGAGCAAAATGGATCGTGTTTTTTTTCTATAAATTACTTTTTCTTTTTCTGATAGTGGTTTAGTAGGCGCTTCTTGCGGAGATCCTCTCCATATAACAATTCCACTGATCAGCATACATATACAGATCAATCCAACATTTAGCTGCCGAAATATAAAGAACATCACAAGCACAAATATAGTAACGAGTATGGTACAATAGTAACATCCTTTTGACGTCCTTGCATGATATCCTCCTGCATACTCACGTAGCCAAGCATATGTGACTAGGAAAGAAACCATTTCTAAGAAATGTCCGAAAAGGAAACCAATTATTAAAATTAGAAACGTATGAATTATTATTTTTACAATAAGATCAAAGCCATATTGATAAATCTCGATCTCATCAGAAGTAATTACATTTGTTTCTAATAGAAACTTGGTAACTCTGTTATTCACATTTCTCTTTCTCTGTTTTGTTTAATTTCTTTACGCTTTCTGGCATTTGGGGTTGTCCATGCAGAAAAACACAAGCTGTGTTGGCATTCTTTTCAGCAACCTTATATGATGTTTTTGCAATAACTTTTGCAACTTTTTCTTTCATATTCATACGATAACCTCCGTCTCTATCCATATAAGTTGTTACATGTTAATTATATTTAATTAGTCATTTAATTTCAATAAGAATGGACAAACTACGAGATTATTGTATAAATGACGATTAGCAAGTCACAATAATAGAAAAATTTTTATCGTTTCTTGAGAATGTAATTATTGTTTCCTTATTAATTTTCAAACACTTCTTTTGTATATCAGCAATCTTTACCTCTGACAAATTCCATTCCCCAACGATTCTTATTATAATCCAATTTTTGTATCCGTGCATCCTAATATATATCCGCTCTCTAGCCTTTTCTCCATATAATTCTTTGATCAAATTTGTAATCAACTCATAGTTTTGGTTTACTTTTTTGCCATATAGTTCCATATTTGTTCGGTCGTAAAATAGTTCTATTTCGTAATCAGAAAGCTCTTCTATTATCATGTCCATGTAATTTTGCATTATATGTATGCTCCTTTTAGCTATTTCTTTAACTATACAACTTTTAGTTCTAATATTCAACGCTAATAGTTTATTTCAGAATATCTCTACGTAAAATATAATTAAACAAGTTGGAGGAGTTATATGCATACATTAGATTTATTGTCATTTGGCTCAAGGATTCGGAAACGTAGAGAAGAACTGCTTATTTCCAAAAAGGAGCTTGCAGAAAAATTAGGTATTACTTCAAAATTCATGGATGATATAGAAAGTGGCGCACGTGGAGTATCCTTAAAGAATCTGGTACTTTTATCTCAAATTCTGGAAATATCAACCGACTATCTTCTTTTTGGAAATGGTTCGAAAGCTAGTAAACAAGTGTTTAATAACATTTTAGAAAGCTGTCCACAAGCTAAACTGGAAGTTTTAGCAGAAATAATAGGCAAAATTATTGAGTCATATGATGAATAAAAATACCGGAGGTACAGATTTATCACCTACTCCTCCGGTATTATTGTTCATAAGATTAAACAGATAAATGTATATGTGTTCTTTTTTTCTTTTATTGTAAGAGTGCCTTTGTTATCTTCTACAATCGAGCATAGCCATTCCTTCCATTTATCATTTATACTGTTTTTTTCTCCATTCCGATATATAAATTCATAAATGCAGTAATTTCTTTTTTTTCTAATTGATAAAGTTACTATGGTTCCATTCTTTGCACCTTTCACACACATCATCAAAATCTTTGAAAAAATATACTTTAAAGTGATGTAATCACTGTATATTGTAGGGAGAACTTTTCTGGTGATTGTAACATGTAGAACCAACTCCTTGTTTTCAAATACTTTAGATGCCATATTGACTACTTCAAAACTAAACTCATCTAAATCAATTTTGTCTTCCTTTGTTTCTGCTTTTTCGTTTGGCAGTCTCCCTTTTACATAATTAATAATTTTTATAAATTCTTTTGTATTACTTTTAAGATTTAATTCTAACCTTCTATAATTTTCAGTCATACTTTGTATCATCCATTTTCTTCTAAATCTATTTGTCTATAAATGCTAATCTAAAAGTGAGCCACTTAAAAAGTACTCTGAATAAAAGTCTTTTTATTCGGAGGGAAATAAGGTGGTTATCACAATGCAAGATTACGATGAAATTCGCAGACGTTTCCTTGCTGTTGAAAGTCAGAGACATATCGCAAAAACGATGGGCATGTCCAGGAATACCGTTAAAAATACTGTGAAGGGAATACTGTCCCCTGGGAACGGAAAACGCCTGACCGTGAATCGACGATTCTTACACCAGACGTAGTCCGATTTATACAAAACTGCCTTGAGGAAGATTCCCGTCAAGGTCTTAAAAAGCAAAAGCATACCGCAAAACGTATCTATGACCGGCTTGTTGAAGAAACCGGATTTACAGGTGGGGAATCTACAGTCCGTGCAAAAGTCCATGAACTAAAGGAATGCAAGCCTAAAGCATTTATTCCTCTTCAGTTTGAACCTGGCAAGGCAATGCAGGTGGACTGGGGTGAAGCTACAGTTTATCTCAACGGTCAGAAAACTGTGATCGATCTTTTCTGTGCGCGGCTTTGTTACAGCTGCAGACCAGTTGTACTTGCCTATCGTCATCAGAATGAAGAAAGTTTTCTGGATGCATTCGTTCGTACTTTTGATATCCTGAGAGGCGTTCCTCATAAGGTTATCTTCGACAATTGTAAAGTTGCTGTAAAAGAGGGATTTGGGAAACATGCACAGGCGCAGAAAGGATATACTGCTCTTGCGGCTCACTACAGTTTTTCCGCCCTTTTCTGTAATCCTGCTGAAGGACATGAAAAAGGACTTGTAGAAGGATCAGTGGGATGGGCCCGCAGAAACATTCTTGTTCCTGTTCCCTACGCTCCTGATATTTCCGAACTGAATACACTACTTTTGGAACGCTGCATGAAATATGAAGCACATCAGATTAAGGGCAAACCCGATAAAGTTGGAGTAATGATGGCTGAATTCCATCCTCTCCCCGGGTACAGATTTGAAACTGCCAAAAGCGCAAACGTCAGAGTGAATGCTTTTTCCACTGCCAGGTTTCGGACGAACAGTTATTCCGTTCCGGTTCAATATACTGGCAGAATGGTAGGGATCAAAGGATATCCCGAAACAGTAGAAATCTACTATAAAGGAGTATTGATTGCAGTACATACCCGGTGTTACGGGAAACATCAGAGTATTTACCATCTGGAACACTATATGCCGCTTCTTGAAGAACGGCGGCGGGCGATCCCTGACGCAGCGCCTGTGAAGCAGAATGTTCCGCCGGAAGTTCTGGAGGAACTTCGAAAAAACAACAGCAATTATTCCAGAATGATGAGCATTTTTCACGATTTCGTTGACATCACAAAGCCCCAGATCCAGGATCCGGTAAAGATCCTTTCGGTTGACCTCCGACAATACGACCAACTGAGTCTCAGAGAGGAGGTGAACAGCAAATGAGCACAACAGTAATTGAAGATCAAATCCGGATGTATGCGAAGCTGCTTAAGATCCCAACCTTTACCACCTATAAAGAAGCACTCCGTCAGCTTTCTCCTGATTCTGATATCAGTGAGATCCTGCTTTCATTAATGGAAACAGAGTATGAGCAAAGGCAGGAAAATCAAAACCTGCGCCGCCTCAAGAGAGCGGGATTTCCATTTACCAAAACATTGGAAGAACTGGATCTGTAACTCTACAGTGGTTCCATAAATGAACTCTTCTTAAACGAACTCTCAAGCTGTAAGTTTATCAAGGACCGCAGAAATATCACAATGTTGGGGAATCCAGGCCGGTGAAAAACGCATATGGCAATCGGTCTGGAGCTGAAAGCGTGCTCCATGGGAATGTCCTTTCTGTTCAAAAATGCATACTCCCTGTCAACGGAACTTTCCGAAGCTCGGGATAACTATTCCCTTGGCAAACTGGAAAAACGAATCCAGAAGGCAGATCTTCTGATACTGGACGAAATGGGGTATGTCAGTTTTGACCGCTACTAGCCAGAACTCCTGTTTAAGATCATTGCTGACAGGAGCGAGCGCGACAGCATTATAGTAACAACAAATCTGCCATTCTCTGAATGGATAACCTTTTTTGAGAACACAGCCATGGTAGCCGCTATGATCGACCGTCTGACTTTTCAGTCCTATGTGCTAGATATGAACGGAGAATCGTATCGGCTGACCAAAACCAAAGAAGCCAGGAAGTAAAGGTGACTCACTTTCTGGCCATCACTGGGTGGCTCAAAATCAAGTCAGCGAATGGCTCACTTTCTAGTTGACGAACATAATTTATCTTCTATGATATATCTTAACTATTGTTTCTGTATTTTATAAAAAAGTGTCCTATAATTGTTAGAAATTTTACAATATACAATTGCTTTAATCTCTGGATCAAATTTTTCTATATCATTTCTTATCGAATTTATAATTTCGTCTTTATGCGCCAAATTGGTTGTGGGTAAAATCAAATCAAATACTACATATTTCCCAGTTAACATTCTATAATTATTTATCTTTAGTTCAATGCCATATGTTTTTATTCTTTCAATAATCAATTCATAAAGTTGATCTGACCGAGTAATATCTTCAGTTGCTTTTTCTTCATGGACAGTACTAAAAAATCCTAATTTAGTATATATATCATATTGAATCTGCTGTGATAACGTATTTGTAACATCGTCATATTCTTTTACTAATATACTTAAATTAATAATCATATTATTTAGTCCATAATCGTGAATCATAATATCATAACAATTAATTACTATTGGATATTTGAATACAATCTGCCTAATTACCTCATACCTTCTTTTATCCGCTTTTCGACCAAGTATTCTTCCCAAAATATCAATGCAAATCTTTGCTCCACTTTTTATAACTAGAACAGCCACAATTATTCCTAAAAATCCATCAATATTCCATTTAAAATAATTTTGTGTTAGATAAGCAACTAAAACTGCCCCTGTTGACGCAGCATCACTTAATGAATCAACAGCAACAGCTTTCAATGATACTAATTCATACTTTTTACTAATCTTTGAATTAAACAAAAAAATATATATTTTTGTTAATATTGAAATTATTAGTAATAAAACTATTAAATTAGAATATTTTAAATCTTTTGGTTGAAACAAAAAACTCCATGACACTTTAAATAATTCTATCCCTATATACATTATACAAAACGATGAAAACAAGCCACATATCCATTCAATTCGTCCATGTCCAAATGGATGATGCTCTCCTGCACCAAAACCTGCCAATAGTATTCCGACGCAGGAAACTATAGTAGTTCCTATATCCGATAGGTTATTTATTCCATCACCTATTATTGTAATAGAATTAGCATACAATCCAGCAACAAATTTTATGGAGAACAAACATATATTTAGTATTATACCTATCAGGCTATACTTTATAACATAATATGTGTTACTCCTAGAAATACATTTTTTTTGTTGATTAAACATAAGTTTGTTCCTCGATAATTCTATAGTTATATGGATAGAAATCTTATGCGATGGATTCCTGTTATTGTTGCTACCAAACATGCAATAATATGGCTAATTAATACTGCCAGCCAGATTCCGCTTAATCCTAACGGAGTGAATGATGATAAAATAAATGCTAGTGGCATTCTAACAGCTATATAATAAATTATCATAAGTAGCATGCTTATAGATGGTTTTCCCATTCCATTTAAAGCCCCTAAATAAATATTTGTAATTGTGTTTAATACATATCCAAATCCAACAATCATAAAATACTGGGAAACAAGTTTTGATGCATTTGCACTATCAAGAAACAATCTGGATAACGGCCTTGCAGAAACCACAAATATAATTGATAAAACTGCCAATCCCAAAACGCCATAAATAATAGAACATTTTAGATAATTTCTTGCTCTGTCAACTCTCTTCCCACCTATACATTGACCTATAATTGCTGTGAGCACCATATTTAACCCCATTGCTGGGTATAAAAGAACAGTTTCTAACTTGCCTATAATTCCATATCCTGCGATGGCTGCAATGCTATATGAACTTACTAAAGCGGTCAAAAAAGTTGTACTTATTGCGGGAATACTCTGCTGGATGATTGAGGGAATAGCTTTTTTCACGATGTCTAATAGTACTTCTTTATCACATAATTTTATATATACTTTAAAATATTTTTTTCTAGAAATATATATAATCATAAAGAACAAACAAATAGTTTGTGACAATACTGTCGCTATAGCAGCCCCACGAAATCCTAATAAATTAATAAATATTGGATCTAGAATAGCATTTAATCCAGTTGATACTAAAATAGCTATCGCTTGAAACATAGAATTTCCAAAGCTCCTTAAAACAGCTGTAAAATATAAAAATAAATACACAGCTAAGTATCCCACTATATAAATACTTAAGTACTGATATGCCATTTCCAATATTTCTCTAGGTGTATTTAAAGATATAAGTATTTTTTTCAAAAAAATTTCCAAAATAATAGTTATACAAATTGCAAATAGTATTGAAATAACTAAAGAAGTTGAAATTACAGTATTTACTTTCTTTAAATCTTTTTTTCCCAACGCCTGTGAAATTGAAATCGTAATTGCATTCGTAGCTCCCATCCCTATTGATGTTAAAAGTAAAATAACGGGAGTAGAATTCGTTAATGCAGCATATGCAGACTCTCCTAGTAAATTTCCGATCCATAAACTATCTACAATGTTATATGCCATATTTAAGTACATAGCCAAGATCATAGGGATAGCCATAGCTGCAAAACTTTTTTTTGTATCTCCATTTATAAAATCAATTTTTGTATTCATACTGCCTCTCCTGTAATGAATGAAACTCATTCATTTTATAACTATAAATCATTATTTAAATAAAAGTTTAAATTTTTAAAATAAATTTTAAAAATGATTTTATTTTTTCCGTTTTTTCCGTTTCTAAAATATTTCTATCTAAAAGAATTCCCAGCTGACCATAAACACAAAATGAAGTAGCTGCAGCTACGTCTGGTATTTCTATTTGATTAGTGGCAACTGCATCTTGCAAATACTTCTTGACTACAGGAGATAACTTTTCACAAACGCGTAGTAAAAGCTGATCATGAAGCTTTCTATTATGTTCACCATGAAAAAGACTATAATGTACATCTGTGTCACATTCATAAGAAGTTGCTATTTTATTGATTACTTCGGATAAATTTTGTTCTTGTCCAGTAAATTCCTTCATCATATTTCCTATAAGAATGTCCGAATATTCTTCAAGTGCAGCGTCAAACAATTCCTCTTTAGAAGAAAAATACCTATAACATAGACCTTGCGCTATATCTATAGACTTCGCAATATCTGTTATAGAAGTTTTTTCATAACCTTTTTCAGAAAATACTTTTATAGCGGCATTTAATATTTCTTTTCTCCTTTCTTCTGGTTCTTTTGTTATCCTAATTTTAGCCATTTTTCCTCCTCTCCTTTTGAGCTATACAAAAGCATGATGTATTATTCAATTTTTTCCATGTTACTATTTTAAATTTTGTTCTTAGCATTGTCTCCATTTCTTTTTTAGAATATATTTTTACATCTCCCTCTTTACTGTGCTTCATGTAAATGTTCATTATTATACGTCCCAAATATGGTTGCCAGCAGTCGCAAATAATGAAGATTCCTTCTTTTTTTAAAACTCGGAAAACTTCTGATATTACATTATCCGGATTAGGATAGTGATGAAATGAATCATTACAATACACCACATCAAAAAACTCATTTGGATATGGTAGATTTTCGCTGTCACCAATTCTTAAATCTACAGCTTGTGGCAGTTTCTTCTTTGCGACTTCAATCATTTTCGGAGAAATATCAATTCCAGACGCCTTTTTTTTCTTATCACTAGCTAGAATAATTTTAATCATTTCACCAGTACCACATCCCAAATCCAAAAAATTACTATATGTAATTGAACTTAAATAATTTAGTATCTCTGGATACATTGTGCGTGCATGTCTGCCTTTTATATCATAATCATATGAATATGCCTGCTCATTAAAGGCCTCTTTAGAGTTCTCTTTTATTAATTGATCCTTCATAGTAATATAGTCTCCATTTTCACCATTAATTGCAAAGATTATACATTTCAGTATATACACTTACATTAATCTATGTTATCAGCTCAATTAAACATCCCCTCTTTCCTTTCTTTAATAGATATTTTTCTCTTTTGATGCGTATACTTAGAAATCTATCAATGTTTTATCATTATGTTGTTGGAATTTATAAAACATTGATAGATTTAAAATACGCATAGGTATTAACAATTACAAATATCATACTCCAATTTATGAGAATTGTCAATGAATAATCTTCATTCGATTAGCAAATGCTTTTTTATTGTCTCTTTTGATTTTTTAATTTTATATAATTCATGTTGAGAATACTCCATCTCTAACTGTCTTTGAATTCCCGTTCCTCCAACTAAAACAGGTACACTACTATATGTATTACCATTTAATACTGATAAGGTAATTTCTTTATTTGTATTATTGAAAATGCTTTCTATAATTTCAGCAGTAACATTGGCAATTCCAAACGTTGTAGCCTTTTTATAATTGGCAATATCCCACCCAACTTGTTTTACAGTATCCTCTATTCGAATTTTTAGCTTTTCAATCTCCTGGTTTTCTACTGCTATTTCATCAACTAATTTACCTCTAATCTTTGTGTTGCTCCAACTAATCACTTGGGAGTCACCATGTTCACCAACTACATACGTTGATACATCAGCTATGCTCACCTTAAATGTCTCTGCCAATTCTTTTTTTAATCGTAGTGTGTCTAAAAATGTGCCGGTTCCTATTACTCGTTCACATGGTAGTCCAGAGTACTTGTATACCAGATATGATACAAGATCGACAGGGTTTGTAACAACCAATACGATGCCATTAAATCCAGATGACATAATTTGGGGAATAACATCCTGCACTATGTTTTTCGATGTCTCAAACATATCCAATCTGGTTTGTCCTAACTTTAAAGGTGCTGCTGCTGTAAAAACGACCAAATCAACATCTCCAAATTCTGAATATTTCTTTTCTTCTATAAGAATATCTCGATTCATTAAAACAGCAGCATGCTGCAAGTCTAGCAATTGAGCATGTGAAAGTTTTTCATTCTTATCAGTAACAATCAACCTGCTACAAACATTCTTTAAAAGCACAGTATATGCAATAGTAGATCCTACATTTCCCATCCCGATAATTGCAACCTTTTTTTCCATATTATTTTGTCCTCTCAATATGCTCTGGTATCATTAATTTCTACCAGTAACTTTTTCCGATCTATTTTTCCATTAGCATTCCTTGGAAGTTCATTTACTATATAGAACATATATGGAATAAATTCTCTTCCCAAAGATTTTGATACCATTGCTTTAAGTTCTTTTATATCGCATTCACTAATGTATTTTTCTTCCTCAATATACGCAACTATTTTTGTTGGTTCATCTTTAGAAAGCTTTCCAGAAATTACAGCCTCCTTTACTTTAGGATGCTTGTTTAAAATATTAGCAATTTTATTTGAGTCAACCCAACTGCCATTTATTTTAAAACTATCAGAAACTCTTCCCATATACCAGTAAAAATTCTCCGAATCTATTTTTACTAAATCTCCTGTTTTTAGCCAAACATGCTCGTTTTCAATAAATACTTCATTCGAATCAATAATATCAGTACTTAAACTATTGCCCGAAACACTTAACTCCCCAATTTTATCTGGGCCTAAAATTTTTTTGCCATTTTCGTCTCTAATTTCTACGTTATATCCTTTTAATACTTTTCCCAAACTTCCTGCTTTATTCTCGCATAGAGTGTTTGAAATATATAAATATAAGAGTTCTGTACTGCCTATACCCTGCAGAATTGTTTTCTTAAATATAAATTCCCATTCAGTTATTATCTTTGGAGGCATAAGCTCTCCAGCTGATAGAAATACTCTAACTGAACTGAAATCTAAATCACTGATCTTCGCCATTCTGATTAAATTTTTATATATAATCGGGACTGCAAAAAAAAGCGTCGGTTTCTTTTCCTGAACTGTTCTAACAATTTCAAAAACATCACCATTAGTATTAACAATAGTAGAAGCGCCAAAAGCAAATGGAATGAAAATCGAACTTACAATACCGTAAGCAAAGGCTAAACTTGATTGCGAATAAAATACATCTGATTCCTGAACATGCATTATATTTTCATCAGAACTTTTAATACATGTTAATACGTCATCAAAGCTATGTGAGATTAGTTTTGGCTTTCCACTACTTCCGGATGAAAAAATCGAAAAGACTTTTGTTTCATATGCCCAGAATTCTGCTGAAGTCTTCTCATAGTTTAATGTTAAATTATCTATATGAATAAATCTTATATCATTATTCTTATTGTAATCACATATAACTAGCTTTATTTTTTCACGTTCCAGCGTGTCCATAATATTTTCAATATTATGATTTCTGTTCAAAATGATAGGATGTATCCCCACTTTGATTGCCCCTAAAAATAGAAATATACTTTGGGGCTGATCTTTAATATGTATAATTATTTTACTACCTAAGGATAACCTTGTTCTTAAATATTCTCCATATGTATCCACTTGGTAATATATTTCTCTATATGTATATTCTGTATTTCCATAATATAAAGCAACTTTACTAGAATCCTTTTTGTTTTCTAAAAGATATTTACATAGATTTTTTTCAATTACTTTCATACTTAATTCTCCTGGATATGTACTCATCTAAGATCTTAAAAGACATATTATCAAGTTCTGATAGTTTTACTTCTATACCGTATTCTTCTTGAATTGATAGAAGCAAATCCACTTTTTCAAGCGAGGTAAGATTCAAATCCAGAATTGTTTCTTGCGACATTTCTTCTTCAAATCCCATATCTCTAAATTTTTCTTGTAAAAAATCTCCTACTTTCATAATATATTTAAATCATCCTTTCCCACTCTATATAACATGGCTGCACTAGTATATCCGGCGCCTATACCGCACAAAACAATATAGTCTCCTGTTTTAATTTTCCTGGATTTTTTTGCATCGTATAATGCAAATATTGGACTACATTCACCAGTATATCCGTATTTATCTCCAACATATGTGTAGTGTTCGCTAGAAAGATGTAATTTCTGTATAGTACTCTTTATATGATACAAAGAAAATTGTGAAAAAATATATTGCGATATTTCTTCAGGAGTCAATTTATTTTTTGCAAATAAATTTTCTAATTGTTTGGACCATATTTCAGGTATAAAAGATATATCTAGTCCTTGATCCATTCCCAATTTTAAATCTTCATCATGTCTTTTTTCATTCCTCAAGATTTCTGAGAATCCACTAGCCGGAATAACATCCATCTCCATATAAGAGCTATCTGTTACATAGTTAGTATCTATAATACCGTATGAACTTTCTGCCTTTTTCAAAACGATAGCAGAAACACCATCGGAAAAAGTGCAATATGAAATTGGATTTTCAGAAGTAAAAACATAGCTTCCCATAAATGCACAAATTACTAAAGCATTATTTATGGTTGTATTTTCTTTCATATAACTACTTACTTGATCTAGCGAAATAATTCCTGCTGCACAATTGGCATTCATATCAAATGCTACCTTCACATTTTTGGCTTGCAAAATATTAGTTATTCTAAGTGCATTTGTTGGTGATAAATATTCCGGAGTATCCGTAGCTACAACGATCATATCTAAATCATTAATATTAATCCCAGCTGCTTTTATAGATTCTTTTGAAGCATTTTCCATCAATTTATAATATTCATCACTATTGTTTCCAGTAAACCGTCCATTTTTACCCAATATTTTCATCAAACTTTTTATTCTTATTTTTTTATCTTGGTAATACTTTCGTAAACTATCGTAATCTACTTTTCCATAACTTGGATAATCAATACCTATTCCTGAAATTTCAATATTTTTATTCATGTCTCTCCTTTCATGCCCCCTAAACTAATAGGGGGCAGAATTCTTATAAACACCTATATCACCTGATTGAGGTTATTAATCCATTCAGAAGCTACAGGTTCTTGGATAATTTGATTATGATTTACTGGATACATTAACATTTGATTGTTCGGGAAAAGTGTATTCCATACTTCTAAGTCCATATTAATATAAGACTTTTCAGCTTTGACTAATACAACAGGTATGTCATAGCTTTCATTTCCCATTTTATACTTACTTTGTGCACTCGAAAGTGTTCGGAACAGATTAAAATGCTTAATGCATTCTACAGGGTCTGCTTCTTGCAATACGAAACTCAAATCGCCAAAACCATTTATAAATCGTTCATAAGAATGCGTGTTCTTTTTAAAATAGCCAATTACCATTTTCCAAAGCTCTTCTGTATTAGGTGCTGAATCTACTTCAATTGAAGGCGAAATATATTGTTTCACAATTTCTTTTTCTTCATTTAATGTAAACTCCAATGGCATATCAAATACAGCATCCGGTTGAAGAGAATCAATTATAGCTAGGTATTTTACTTTACGATAAGCTCTCAATTGCTTATAAACCTCTAGAACCCAAAGACCACCAAAGCTCCAGCCCCCTAATATAACTTCATCTTTATCATCCGTTAACTCTACTATTTCATCTACATATATTTTTGATAATGCTTCAAGCGTCACATTCATTGCACTTAATCCATTAAACCAATTATCTTTAACACCATACAAACAGTATTCATCTTTTACAAATTTAGCTAAAGGATAATACTGATCAATAGCTCCTTGTACCTCGCTAAAAAGGAAAAACTTTTTATGCGTATTTGATCCTTGTTTAATCATCTCAATATTATTGTTCATTTCATGTTTCTCTTTCACCTCATTTCTCTTATTTTCAATGGTTTCTACAACATCTGAAATCTTTGAATTTTCGAAAATCTCAAACCCAATTTTTACTTTAAATATTTTTTCTACTTTTGCGACAAATTCTGTCGCTCTCAGAGAGTCACCTCCAATTTCAAAAAAATCATCTGAAATCTGCACTCCTGAAACCTGTAATACATCTTCCACTATATTGCATACTTTTCTTTCAGTATCAGTCTTTGCAATCACCCCATTTTCTTTTCTATTAACTTTAATATTGAATTTAGGCAATTTATTTCGATCTATTTTCCCATTACTATTAAGATAAAAACAATCTATTTTCATAAAATATTTAGGGATCATGTAATCAGGCAGAATTCCTTTTAACGATGTCTTCAGTTCCACCTCATTCACTTCGCTATTCGCTGTATAATAGGCAATTAAAACATCTCCAAACTGATCAGTCTGCACTTTTACAACACAGTTTTCAATATCATAATTTGAAGTTAGTGCGTTTTCAATTTCTTGTAATTCAATCCGATATCCATTTATTTTCACTTGATAGTCTTTTCTACCTAAAAATTCAATATATCCTTCCTGATGCATAATACCAAAGTCACCTGTGCGATAAACTCTTCCATACCTTGGATATGTAATAAACGCTTGATTTGTTTTTTCTTCATCGTTACAATATCCCTTTGCTACACCCATACCTCCAATACAAATTTCACCTTTCACTCCAACTGGGAGCACATGCCCTTTTGTATCCATAATATAAACTTTTTGATTAGCTAAAGGATATCCATATGGAATACTTTTCCACTTTTTATCAACATCATCTACAGGATAATATATTGACCAGATGCTGGCTTCTGTTGCACCACCTAGGCTTACTATATTAGCATTTGGTGCATATGATTTGATTTTTGATGGGAGATCTTTTGGAATCCAGTCACCACTAAGCATCACCACGCGTAAATCGCTATTTACCAATTGACTATTATCTGATTTATCTTTTAGATCTTGATTTACAGGTAACATAGCTAATTCGCTGTTATCTTTCTTTATTCCGCATTCAACTGTATGTATCCACATTTGGCTTTTTTTCATTTTAAATTTCTTAGCTATTTTGGAAAAGTTCATATCACCTATTGAACAAGTTCCTAAATTTAAGTATTGGCAGATTTGCGTGAATAGTGCTGTCATAATACCCGTATCAATAAATCCATATTCGTACCCCGCTCCACCATACCTGGGCATTGTAACTGCAGCATTATAAACAAAAAATAGTGAAAATGCTGATGAATTAAAAATGGATTTATTAGTAAAATAATGGGCATCGGAAGAGATAACTTCACCATCTTCTACTACGATTAATCCATTATTCACTGGATTGTAATAGTATAATCCAGGATTTACACTTTCAATTCGATCCTTTTTAATATAAACATATAGATCAATTGGATATAAACCTCCAGCACTGGAGTAGTTATATTTTACCTTTCCCTCTGTATTTCTTTGTGCAAATACTGATAATGCCGCTGAAAATATACTAAATGGAATCTTTTTCTTTTGATTAAATTCTCTACAGCTTTCCCTATCATTTATTACATCCGGATATTTGATATTATTTAGCAGCTTAATTCTCTCTCCTCTGTAATCCAACTGCCGACGCATCTGCATTTTTTTAAACTCTTTATATGACTCTGCATCGTAAATGAGGGTTTCTCCAAATGTATGTTGATATAATTTGTCCTGTGTTTCAAATAATTCTTCTGGGGACAAAATAGAGTCTATTAGAATGTGCTCTTCCAGCAAATTTTCTATGGACTTCTGCAGATCTTTTTGCGGCAAATCAGAAAAATGATCTAAAATTTCATCTTTGCTTCTTCCATCCTGCACATAAAAATATAATTCCGGTAAAAATTTCGCCATAAAGGAATCTTCAACTACTTTATTATTTATAAATAAAGCGTTATTACTAATTTTCCAAACTGCTGCTGGAGACCAGTACAATTTTTTATCATGCAGTTCATAATCTTCTGCTTCCATATCCCAAGCATAATCATTTTCTCCAGATGTCTTTATATAGCGAATTCCCATTTCCATAATTGCAGGAACTGAATTCCACACGGTAACCTTATTTTTTTCAACAGTTTTAATGACATCCTGCATATTGCGCTGATCTTTGATTACAACCATACTCGCTCCTGCTTCAAAAGCGCCAAAAATGTCATAGACAGAAAGATCAAAGCATAGTGATGAAATTCCTGCTATTCTATCATTTGAAGTAATACCAAATTTTTTATTAATATTCAAAATAGTATTAACTGCGGCAGAATTTGAAATCATTACTCCTTTGGGTTTTCCAGTACTACCTGAAGTATAGATAATATATGCGAGGGAGGTTTCATCAAATTTCTCGATTTCATACTGGCATGCGTACTTTGTCCACTCATTTTCATTTTTTGTATCTAATAAATACTTGTATTCACTATTTTTCCTTATGAATTCCCTTCTTTCTTTAGGAACTTCAGGATCGAGAGGTACATATGCGGCTCCAAGTTTAAGAATACCTAAAACACCTACAATAGTATTAAAATCCCTGTATCCTAAAATAGCAACTTTGTCACCTTTTTCTATTTCTTTTTCTTTTAAGTAATTGGCCATCTGATTAGACATCTGGTCTAATCCTCCATATGTAATCATGTCATCATTATCAATAACGGCAATATTATCAGGATATTTGCGTACCGATTCAGTGAATAATTCAATTAAGCTCTTATCTGATATTGTTGTTTCAGTCATATTATATTTTTTAAGTAAGTTGATATCAGAGGTATTTAGCTGCTCTTCAAAAAGGACGTTACCATCAATTATGTTATTAACATTGCTTATATATTGCTCAAACATTTTTTCAATAACATCCTTATCGAACAAATCTGACACGTAATCCCATGTGAGATTTAGATTGCCATCCATATCATTTGCCTGATGGTCCAAAAATACCTGTGTTGTTTGTGTGGATGTATATACTTGTTTTCCAATTGTGTGATTTGAATCCTTGTGTTCTCCAAAAAGCATACTTGTAAACACTATTGGCATCACAGGTTGATTAACCATTCCCTTTTTTCTTGCGAGATCTCTAATAACCTGAATTCCTTCATACAATTTATGTTCCATAGCCTCTGCTAAGGTTCTTTGTATATTAGAACACAGTTCTGAATAATTATCTGTTTCACTGCAATCAATGTCTAACAATAATACAGATGTAAAATCTCCCACTAATTTATCAACATCTCTATGAAATGGATATCTGTTAAACAATGTCAAATTTAATGCAATTTTCTTTTGGTTGCACCAGTCGCTTAATACTTTTGAATACGCAGCGCATAATACAACTGAAACTGTCGTCCTGTTCTTCATAGCAAAATTCTTTATTTTTTCATATTTCTCTTTGCTTATAACAGTACTTAATCGCTTAAATGTCCATTTTTTTTCTTGTAGTCCTTCTTTTATAATAGGGAGCATTGGTGCTTCTGGGAAAATATCTATTTTTTCTTGCCAATACCTTTTATCTTCATCATATTTATCTTGCGTCCTCATCAGTGAATATGTCTCCATATAGTCTCGGAATGTAATCTCTGTATTCTGAATTGTTGCATTTGGATGAAAATAAAAGTCTAAAATATCATTTGTAATAATCTGTATACTTGTCCCATCCGCAATTAGCTGATCGAACTCAACAAATAAATAGCTTTTTCCCTTTCCTAAATAAAATGCTTCAAAATTAAATAGCGGCCATTTTTCCGTATCAAATACATGAGAGGATAGGTTTTCACGTTTTTTGACAATTTTATCCTGTTGCTCTATTTCTGACAAATCCGAAATATCCTCAATAAAAATACTATATTCAGGTACATCTTTTAAAATTATTTGTTTACCTGTTTTATAAACAATTGCTCGAAGCATTCCATGGCGTAAGATCGTTTTGTTTAAAGCAACATTGAATTTCTTCATATCAAGCTCTGTAATAAGTTCCGTGTACATATGCGTTGAGACACCGCCGGATTTTAAAGCTGTATTCCTACCTACTAAATAGGCCATTTGAATATCCGTTAATTCAAATTCCTCATACTCTTTATTCTGATCAACGCAAAGCTCCGGATATTGCGTGAGACTTCCAGTTTTTTTTGAATTAATAACGAGGGCATTCTGCAAAACTGTAGGATTTTGAATAAATTCACTATACGAAAGTTTTACATTCATTTCCTTTTCGATTAATGCAAGAAGTTTAATCATAGTAATTGAATGTCCACCTAACATATAGAAGTCTTCATCGACTGAGAACTCCTCAATCCCTAATGCTTGCTTCCATAACTCATATACTTTTTCTTCAGTTTCATTTTTAGGCTTGATATAAACTTGTGGTTTGCTACAACCATTTTTAGAAAGATCTAGTAACACTTTCGTATTAATCTTCCCATTTCCGGTAAGAGGTATACTATCTACAGTTATTATTTGATCCGGTATCATATATTTAGGAAGATACTTAGAAAGGTTTTCTTTAATATATTTCTCTTGCACTTCTGCAGAAGTTTCGACATATGCGTTTAAAAATTTACTACCATCTTTACCCTCTTTAACTAAAACAACTGCTTTTTTAATGCAATCTATAAGCATTAATTTACTCTGAATTTCGCCCAGTTCTATCCTATATCCTCCAATCTTAACCTGAGAGTCTCTTCTTCCCATAAATTTGATATAACCATCTCGAACTAATACGCCATAATCTCCTGTTCTATACAGATAGCCTAGCTCGTGTGAAATAAATGCTTCCGCTGTTAATTTAGATTCATTCACGTATCCAGCCGCAACACCTCGACCTCCGATATATATTTCTCCGATGACTCCAACTGGACAAATCCTCTTCTTACTATCCAATATATACATTTTTTGATTTCTAAGTGGACAACCATATGGAATACTCTCCCACTCTTTCTTTACTTTATCCACTTTATAATATATTGACCAAATACTTGCTTCTGTTGCTCCGCCAAGACTGATAATCTCAGTTTTTCCAAATGTCTTGCGAATTTTATCAGGCAAGTCTGTAGGTATCCAATCTCCACTCAAAAGAACCAGTCTAAGATTGTTATTTGTTGGCTTCATATTTGAAACAACCAATTCCATTATGGCTGGAACTGAATTATATACTGTTATATTCTCTTTTTTTATCACGCTACAAATTTCATTAATATCCTTAGAATCTTCCACTTGGACAAGTGAAGCGCCTGCCATATGTGTACCAAATAAATCATATATTGATAAATCAAAGCAGAGTGATGAAACACCAAGAATCTTGTCTTCTTCTGATATATTAAATCTATTATTAATATCAAAGATGGTATTATAAGCTGCTGCGTGTGTGATTTCAACACCTTTAGGCATACCTGTACTTCCTGATGTAAAAATAATATAGGCTAGATCTGTAGGCAAACTCGAAACTTTCAAATCTTCATCACTAAGCGTTTCCCAGATTTTTTTCTCGGGATAGCTCTCTACCAAAAGTTTTGAATTGCATTTATTAGTTATGTATTTAATACGCTCTTCTGGGTAGCTTGAGTCTATAGGCACATAAGTTGCTCCAACTTTCAAAACTCCATATATAATGGCAATTGTCTCTATTCTTGGTTTCACAAGAACACATACCACATCTTTTCTTCTAATACCCTGAGTACATAGATAGTGTCCAACTTTATTGGATAATTTGTTAAGTTGCTCGTAAGTTATAGATTCAGTGCCATTTATAATAGCTATATTATTAGGTATCAGTCGAGCGTTTGTATATAAGGATTCATATAATAACCCTTGAGGAATATAGTCTTCTGTAGAATTATACTGTTCGATAAATTCCTTGTCATCTTTAGGCATTTCCATTTTAATTTTTTTCTTTCCATCGATAACATCAAAAAGCAGTTTTATATAGCAGGTAAACATATCCTCAATTGCGGTTGCATCAAATAGTTCTTTAACATAATCCCAGCTCATTTTTAGCTGATTATTATCATCACTTGCTTGGAAGTCGAGGAATACTTGTGAGGTCTGGCTTCTTTCATATTTTGTTTTTCCAATTGCGTCAACATAGTTTTCCTGGTGATTACTTTCATCAAAAATCATACTTGTAAAAACAATAGGCATGATTGCCATATTTTCTTGATGCCTGTGCTTTGCGATTTCTCTAATAAATTCAACACCATTGTAGTCTCTATATTCCAACGCCTCCATCAAAACCTCTTGAGTTCTTGCACATTCTTCCCAGAAGTCATCAGACCCTTCAAAATTCACATCCAGTAACATCGTGGATGTAAAATCTCCTATTAGTTTATTTACATCTGGGTGAAATTTCTTTCTATTAAATACTGTTAGATTAATCGCAAAATGCGATTGATTACTCCAAAATTCCAATACTTTTGAAAACGCTGTACATAGAACGGATGAAACCGTCACATTATGTGCTCTAGCAGCAACCCGTAATTTTTCTAACTCTGTTTCATTAAAGATTTTTTCGACTCGCTCAAAATGAGGTGTATGAACGTCTTTCACCTTAGTTACATAATTAAGAGCCGGTGCACTTGGAAATTCATCAATTTTATCCAGCCAGTATTTTTTCGCACTCTTATATTCATCAGTTTTTTTGAATTCTTCCAGTGCTAACATATAATCTCTAAATGTATAGTTTAACTGTGGCAATACTAGTGATGGATTATTATAAAATTCCATAATTTCATTTACCAAGATTCGCATGCTCATACCATCACCAATAAGCAAATCTAATTCTACAAATAAATAGTTTGTATTATGGGGCGTCTTAAAGGCTTTAAAGGAGAATAATGGCCATTCATTCGGTTTGAAAACATGATGTGATGAGTGTTCTCGTTCCATCAAAACTTTCTCTTGAAACTGCTCTTCCGTCATGCCAGAGTAATCAAGCACCTCTATCTGATATTCTTCAGTATTTTTTAATATTTTCTGCATACCATTAGGTAAAATAATCGAACGTAGAACAGGATGTCGATCAATAACTTTTTGCAGACTTTGATTAAATAGTTCTATATTTAATGTTGATTCTATTTCTCCATACGCATGTGTAGAAGTTCCGCCAAGCTCAAATGCTTCATCTCTCCCCATAAAATATGCTAACTGTACATCACTAATTGGAAATGGATCGTATAAATGTTCTTTATCGCTTGCCTTATACACCTCTTTATGCTCTACCGTGCTTATAGTTGATTCATTTAATATTTCTGCTAATTCATGAATATTGTTTGCTTTTAGAAATTCTTTGAATTTCAACTGAATTCCAAGTTCCTTTTCTATTTCCCCGACAAGATTTACCATTGAAATTGAATTTAAACCTAATTCAAAGAAATTATCATTAGCACTTATATCCACTTTTGTCGGAAATACATTTTTGAGTAATTGAATCAGTCTTGTTTCTAATGAAACATTTTTCTCTGCAGTATTTGTCACCAATTTATTTTGAGATATCCTTTGTGTTTTCAGTGCATTTCTATCTACCTTTCCATTTAGAGTTAATGGTATACTATCTATTTTTACAAATTCGGTAGGTATCATATAGGTAGGTAAATATGTCTGCATATATTTTTTTAAATCAGGCAGAAATTTTTCCTCCATTACATAAAAGGCACACAAGATATCACTATTAGCTTCATTTTTTATAATTGAAACGGCAGCGTCAGTCATGCTAGGAAATTTCTTCATAACAGATTCTATTTCTCCTAGTTCTATTCGATATCCATGAAGTTTGACCTGGCTATCTTTTCGCCCTAAAAACCGAATGTAGTTCTCACGTGTCATTACACCGTAATCACCTGTCCTATATAATCTCCCCAATTTACTATGCTCGACAAATGCTTTCTCTGTTTTAATCTGATCATTAATATACCCTTTCGCTACTCCTTGCCCACCTATATATATTTCTCCTTCTATCCCATACGAACATAATTTTTGTTCGTAATTTAAAATATAAATTTTTTGATTAGCTAAAGGATATCCATAGGGAATACTGTTCCAAGTGTCATTTACCTTATCTATTGGAAAGTAAATGGACCATATAGAAGCCTCTGTAGCTCCACCAAGACTTATTACTTTACAGTTTGGAAATTTCATTTTTATTTTATCTGGTAGCTTTAGTGAGATCCAATCTCCACTTAATAAAGAAAGTCTTACTGAATTGTTTTTATAGCTTTCTTTACTATTATTTACATATAATTCCATTGTAGAAGGAATAGAATTAATAATCGTAATACTTTCTTTTTCAATCAAAGCCAGAATATCTGACACATCTCTCGGATCTTCAATCTGCACTAATGTAGCACCTGTTGCGAAGGTTACAAAAATATCAAAAACAGACAGGTCAAAACACATAGAAGATACTCCTAGTATTTTATCTTTTTCAGTAATATTGAATTTTTCAATCACATCCAAAATTGTATTAACTACTGCCTTATTTGAAATTTCTACCCCCTTAGGGTGCCCTGTACTTCCAGAAGTATAGATTACATATGCCGTTGCCTCGAACTTATCAGTTTTTACCAATTCGCTTGTGGTTTCATAAATCTTTGGTAATGCATTATCTTCCAGCAGTGCTTTACATTTACTATTACTTACAATAAATGTTTTTCTTTCTTCAGGGAATTCCGGTTCTATAGGAACATATGCCGCTCCTGCCATTAAGGTACCAATAATATTAATTAATGTCGAAATTTTTCTTGAAGCAATAATTCCTATTTTATCTCCTGATCGTATACCTTTAGCGTTTAAACTATCAGCAACTTTTACAGCCATTTTGTGCAGCTTCTCATATGAAATCTCTTCATTTCCATTTTTGATTGCGATATTATTGGGATATTTTTTTACGGTCTTGTTAAAAAGATCAATCAATGTATAATTTTCAAAAGTTTTGTCTGTGGCATTATACTTTGCATAGATTTCTTCTACACTAGATTCCCTGTTCATTTTATCAAATAAATTATAACCCATAGTTTTATTCCTGCCCTTCTGCGAAAAATTCTAATACATCTGTATATTGTTTAAACATACTATTAATCATATCCTGATCAAATATTTCACTTACATAATCCCAGTTAATAACAAGTTCACCTCCCATTTCTCCTGCCTGATGATCCAAATATACTTGTGGTGTCTGACTAAGTCCCATAATAGTTTTCCCTAATTTATCCCATGGATTATCTGCATCATTGAATAACATACTAGTAAATACAAATGGCATTATTGGTTCTCCAATACGATTCTTCTTGCGTGCTAACTCTCTTATGAACTCTACTCCGTCATAATGCCTATGTTCCAAATTTTTCATTATCTCTTTCTGAATACTTTTAACTCTTTCTTCAAATATATCAGAGGTTGTAAAATCTATTTCTACTAACATAACCGAAGTAAAATCACCTACTAAAAAGTTTACTTCTTCATTGAAAGGGTATCTGTTAAATACAGTTAAATTAATAGCCATATGAGGTTGATTACTCCAATATGCAAGGACCTCTGCATAAGCAGCACACAGTAATGCTGAAGTAGACACTTTTAGATTCTGTGCTGTATTTTTAATTATTCCCCACTTTTTTCTATCAAAAGTAGCGGTTAATCTGTTAAAATGTGGTTTTGTTATAAGTTCAGGTTCACAAACATATGGAATACTTGGAGCATCCGGAAATGTATCTAAGCGTTTTAACCAAAAATCTTTGTCCTTTCGATATAAATCGCTACTTTTTAGTTCCATTAATCCTTTCATATAGTCCTTAAAAGTAAAATTCAATTCCGGCAACTGAATATTTTCATTGTCATAAAATGTCATCCAGTCATTTCCAATGATTTGAAGACTACTTCCATCAGCAATCAGCATGTCAAATTCGATAAACAAATAATAACTATTTTCTTCAAGCTTTAATGCTGATACACCTATCATGGGCCATTCCCCAGTTTGAAATACATGATGCGAAATAACTTTTCTTTCTTTTTTTATAGCATCCTCTTGTTGATTTTTGTTGCTCATTGATAAATCTCTAATATTAATATGATAATATGGAATTTCCTGTAAAATTTTTTGTTTTCCATCATTGTTGACAATAGCACGTAACATAGGATGACGTGCAATCACTTTATTTAAACTTCTCTCCAAACGTGCTATATCTAATTTTGTAACTACTTCAAGGTAAACATGGGTACACACACCTCCCATTTCAAAGGATTCTCTTCTGCCAAGTAAATAAGCCATCTGAATATCTGTTAACATAAATTCATCATATAAAGTCCTTTTATCCGGCACGATCTGAGGATATTGTCCTATAGCATTCTCTCCCTTTTTGGACTCAACTATTTTAGCTAACTTTGAAATTGTGCAATTATCATTAAATTCTGAGTAAGTTAGCGAGACACTATATTTATCTTGTAGACTATTCACTATTTCCATCATAGCAATTGAGTGTCCACCCATTTCATAAAAATCGCTATTAACGTTTAT
Organism: Coprococcus sp. AF51-11b1; assembly: GCF_027682785.1. Lineage (NCBI taxonomy): Bacteria > Bacillati > Bacillota > Clostridia > Lachnospirales > Lachnospiraceae > Coprococcus > Coprococcus sp. AF51-11b1. The sequence continues at coordinate 58,768 of NZ_JAQCZB010000009.1, forward strand.
CTCTGTAAATCCCATTACCTTCTTCCATACCAAGGCAACTTCCTTCTCAATATTTGAAAAGCTATTCCCATCACGTCCAAGCAAAATTATATTTTCGATATCTCCGCCTGAAGTATTATGATTGACACAACGTTGAACATTTTCTTTTTCATTAGATTCTCTAGGTATAGTAAGCCAGCATGGAGTCTTTTCAAAAGAATATGTAGGCAGAGATACTATTTCAAATTTGTCTATATACAATTCATCCCAGTTTGGAATTTGTCCATCCATAAAGCTCACTGCCATATTATGCATATATGAAAATGTATTTTTATATATATTCTTTAATTTTTCACACTCGCTTTCAAACAAGTTCTTTCCATTTCTTATAAAGCAACTAATTTCCTGTTTTAGCTCGGAAAGATTTTTCACAACAAATGCTATTCGCTCATCATAGTGTGGTCTTGCCTTGCATAGTGTATAGCAAATATTTATCAGGGGAGGAGTTATGTTAAATTGCAAAAAATTGTTATACTCATATAATAAATTCCATAATGCATTTTTGGTTTTTGCAGATAAAACAAATAAATATTCTTGTTCCCTGTAGTTGATATTTGAATGAAAATCATTATCTTTTGCTTCTATAACCATATGACAATTTGTACCGCTAAAACCGAATGCGCTAACTCCTGCTATTCTCTTTCGTCCCTCTTTTTCCCATTTTTGATTTTCTTTTAAATAATAGACAGGTGAGTCTTCGAACGTTATAGCATTATTAGGTATTCTTAAATTGATATTTCCCGGTAATTGTCCGTATTGCATCGAAAGCAATATTTTCAATAAGCCAGCAGCACCAGAAACAGCATCTAAATGACCGATCATAGATTTTACGCTGCCTATACCGCAAAACTGTTTTTTATTAGTATATTTCTGAAATGCTTTATCTATAGAGTCAACTTCAATAGGATCACCCATGTTGGTTCCAGTCCCATGACACTCAATATATGCCATATCTTCCGGCCTAATCTTCGCATTTTCCCATGCCTTCCTAAGAACATCAATCTGAGCTTGGGGATTCGGAGCAGTAATTCCTGCTGACATACCGTCTTGATTAGTTGCACTTCCCTTAATTATTCCATATATGTGCTCATTATTTTTCTGTGCATCTTTCAATCTTCTTAAAACGAATATAACAACGCCTTCTCCCCATACAGTACCATTGGCATTTTCATCAAATGCATATAACGAAAAATCAGGTGATTCTATTCCTATATTTCTATTTTTATTAGAAACAGGCATCAAATTTATCCTAGCACCCCCAGTAATAGCCATGTCACATATATTATTTTTTAATTCTTCACAAGCCGTGTGTATTGCAACCAAAGAGGACGAACAGGCTGTATCAATTAGCATACTGGGGCCTTTTAAATTGAACACATATGATAATCTACTAGGAATTATAGAAGAAAGATTCGGTGCAACTGCCATACTATACGAAAGGGGTTCAATATCATTTACCATTTTCCAATAATTAAATCTAAAATCATTTGTGTAACCTATATAAACACCAGTATTAGTTCCATAAATACTTTCTTCTGTGTATCCTGCATCAATAATCGCTTTCCATGCTTCTTCCAGAACTACTCTTTGATGTGGATCCATTAATTCCGCTTCTTTAGGTGTTATATTAAAGAATTTATAATCAAAGCAATTATAATCGTCTATGTATCCTCCTTCCGAGAAAAAATCATCTTCGTGTAAATCCCCAATAAATTTAAGATATTTTTCACATTCATACTTTCTTTTTCGTTCAAGTAATCCTTTGCAATCTCTTCCATGTATTAGATTATCCCAAAATTCAAAAATATTATTTGCCCTTGGCAATCTGGCTGAAACCCCTACTATTGCAATATCATCCGATTGAGAAGCCTTTTCTTCAGTTTCATCGTTCACACTAATTAACAGAGTTTTACTATCAATAAATTTTGATAAACTTTTGATTGTAGGATTTGCAAAGAGATCCGAAACTTTCAAATTTAGGTTTAATTTTTTATTTATTTCACTTACAAACTTAGTTAGAAGTATTGAATCCGTCCCTAGCTCTCCGAAATTTTGAGAGACATCAATTTTATCGACTCCTATAAGTACTTGTAGTATATTTGCCACTTCCCGCTCAGTTTCGGTATATATTGCATCTTTTTTACCTGTTAATTCCAACTTATTAGTCGTTTCAGGTTGAGTTCTCTCAATATGATATAATTCCGAAGAAACTCTAAATGATTTGGGAATTTCTAGCCAATAGTTTTTATTATGAAATATTGTTCCCGGTAACTTCACATATCTGATATCATTTGTCTTTGGTTCAATAAAACTATTTATATCATTCCCTGCAAGAAAACACTTATAAAAATCTGGTAGTTCTCCTAATTCCTCTAATCTTGAATCAGAAAATATCCATTTTCTATGTTTTGGACCTTCTTCTAAAATATTTATTAGTTCCTTAATATTGGAGAAATTTATAACACTACGCAAATTGTAGTGGTTCTTTCTGTATAAAGCACTGTAGCAAATTTCTTCTGAAGTAATATCCGTATTCTTATTCAAAAATGCTACATATTCATCTTGTAGTTTTTTATAATCATCCTCTCTTCGAACAGATAAAGCCAAATAATAATTTGAACCAGCATATTTTGATATTGTATGGATTCTTTTTGGTTCTGCTTCTTCTATTAGCATATGAACATTGGTACCACTTACTCCAAAAGAACTGATACCGCATATCATTTTATTTTTTACGTAAATTGTATTTGTTGGTACAAAAAGTGCACTGTTTTCAAATGTAATATTTTGATTTGCTATATTAAAATTGGTCATAGGAGGTATAATCTTATGCTGAATGGATAGGAGAACCTTTATCAGTCCAATCACTCCTGATGCATGTACAGTATGCCCAACATTTGCTTTGACACTTCCTATTGCACAGAACTGCTTCTTCTTTGTAAAATGATTAAAAGCTCTAGTAAGGCCTTCCAATTCTATCGGATCACCTAATATTGTTCCTGTACCATGTGTTTCAATATAACAAATTTCTTCTGGATTAATCAAAGAATCCTTCCAGGTATTAACAATTAATTTTTCCTGAGCTTTTTGGCTTGGTGCTGTAATACCGGCTGATTTTCCATCTTGATTCACGTTGCTACTTTTAATGATTCCATAGATTCTATCATTATCTTTTTTTGCATCTTCTAATCGTTTTAAAACTACTACTCCTACTCCCTCTCCCCAGGTAGTCCCATCAGCACCATTATCAAATGGTTTTGTTTTATAGGTCGGAGATTCCACACCTATATTAGAATTATTTTTATTAGGCAATACACTAAGTTTAATGCCACCTGACAGAGCCATATCACATTCGCCAGACCTAAGTGCTTTTGCCGCCACATGTATGGCTGTTAATGCAGAAGAACAAGATGTATCAATCATCATATTAGGTCCTTTTAAATCCCAAATATAAGATAATCGACTAGCTATTACTGGCCGCAAATTTCCGGTTTTAGCTATATCTGAAAACTGATTTTGCAAATCTTGTACTAGCGTATAATAGTCGGAATCATCTCCAAATCCCACGTATACTCCTGTGTTAGTATTCTTTACGGTAGCTAATGGGTATCCCGCATCTTCTAATGCTTTAAAAGCAACTTGTAAAAAAATCCTCTGATTCGGATCAAGCAGTTCAGATTCTTTTGGCGTTATATGAAAAAGTTCATTATCAAATTCTTCTATATTCTCAATATAAGCCCCTTCAGGGCATACTATTTTATCTCGATGATTGCAAGGTATTGTATTTATATATCTATTCAACCAATGTCGTCTTTTTGCCGGTAACATTTTTACCGTATCAATTTGATTGACTATGATATTCCAAAACTGCTGCAAACTATTTGCCTGTGGTATTTTTATTGCCATACCTATAATAGCTATATCCATAACATTATTCTTATCTTTCATATCTACTACCACCTTTTAGGAGAACCTAGTCTTAATTTCATTTGCTAATATTCTTTGCAGCTGTAAATCCGCTGTATCATTCTCCAGTTTATGGAACCATTTTTTTTGTTCATCAGGACTTATTTTTTTTGCATTTAACATTTCTTGTAAGCAATTAATTATATCTTTTATCAATAATTCGTCGATTCTTTCTATGCCATTACAATGCTTTATCATACCTCGTAATCTCTTTCCTCTTTCGATCACTTCTATCTGATAATTTTCCATGCTATCATTACAATTACGTGTACAAGCAATTATAGTAAGTCCTCTTTCTATCAGATTTCTAAGATTATTAGAAACAGAATACCGTTCTCTAATAATATGCTTTATTTCTTCTCGATCTTTTGAGTACGAGTAAGCTGAAAATCCTGAAACTGTTTTTACCAGATTAGTAAGCGTCTTTTGAGGTCCACACTCTATAACAATATCTACTTGCTGCCTTCTCAAAGCATGCATTATATCATTCCATAAAACAGGTCTACTTAATTGCATCTTTAATTTTAATCTAATATCATCTTCGCTTTCGTATGCCTCGGCATCTACATTCGAAAAAACAATATTTGTATTCATTCGGAATTTACATTTCTGTAATTCTTTTTCAAAAGCATCCTCTGTTGTTCTCATTAGTGGACTATGGAACGCTCCGCTAACTTTCAATAGCTTAACTGAAATATTGCTTTTTTCAAAATACTCCTGTGCTCTTTCAATCTGTTCAACTGTACCTGATATAATTGTTTGATGATCGGAATTATAATTTGAAATAGCGATTTCATTGCCTTCAGAATTCTGCTCTTTACAATACATTTCAATATTTAAAATATCATCATCTAAAATAGCTAACATTCCACCCGCTTGAGCTATATTTTGCATCAGACTGCCTCTTTTGTTTACTAAACGAATTCCATCTTCAAAGCTAAGCATTCCTGATGCAATTAATGCTGCATATTCGCCTACACTATGACCAGCAAATAGTTTAGGCAAAATTCCATTTTCTTTTACAAAAAAATCATATAATGCAACACTATAAACTACTGTGCTTAATTGTGCTATCCTTGTTTCTTTCAGCTTTTCTTCAGAGGCATTAGAACAGATATCTATCAGATTTAATCCGCAGAGTTCGCTTGCATTTTCGAAAAATTCTTTTCCATTGGGATACACTGACATAAGTTCTTTGAACATACCTGGATATTGTGATCCTTGGCCTGAAAATACAATACCTAATTCTTTCATCACTGTTACTCCTTTATTTATTGATCCTATCCACTATTAATTCTGATAATTCCTTTACTGTAGGTGCTTCAAAAATATCAATAGCAGAAACACTGTCAGGGTACTTTTCTTCAATTTTTGTTGTTAATAAGATTAGGAGACTAGAACTTCCACCTAAATCAAAAAAATTATCATCGCTCTTGATATTGGCATTATTTAAAACGTTTTTCCAAATATTTAAAATACTCGATTCTACATCTGCTTCATCTAAATCGCTGCTATCTTTCTTGATATTATACAGTCCTAGCAAATCATCATACTCTCCAGCCAGAAATTGTTTTTCCATTTTTAACCGCTGAATTTTTCCGCTTTGCGTTTTTTCTAGTTTCTTAACTGGAATTACCATTTCCACATATAGTCCCAAACTATCGGTAACTCTATTTAATATTTTTGATGAAAGGATAGAAAATTCATCAAAACTATATTCTGAGGATTCTAAAAAGAAATATATTTTATCTGTTTGAATATCATCACTAAAAATTCCGCAACAAGCTATTCTTCCAGCTAGCCGTTCATCCGCCTCTTCTACCACTCGCTCAATGTCCATTGGATAATAGTTTTGCCCATTAATAAAAATAATTTCTTTAGCCCTTCCTGTAATTATTACAGAATTTCCATCTCTGAAACACAAGTCGCCTGTATTAAACCACCCATCTCCTACAAACGATTCCTTTGTTGCAGAGGCGTTATTATAATACTCTTTTATTACATTCTCCCCTCTTACCTGCAAATATCCAATCGAAAAATCTGCAAGTATGTTGTTATTTTCATCACAAACTCTTACTTCACAATTATCTACAGGTTCTCCTACGCTCACGAAAGCAGTAGCATTTTTTTCAGTATTATCACACAAAACAACTTGTTTCCCAATATTCAAATACCTTCTGTCAACAAAATATTTCTTTAGTTCTTTCCCCACTTCAGGAATTGAAATAACAGAAGTAGCTTCGGAACAACCATATGCTGGATATATAACGTTTTTATGTAAACCATGTCTTTGCAAGGTGTCTACGAACTCTGTGCATAGTTTATAATTGATAGGCTCTGCTCCATTAAAAGCCACTCGAATATTTGATAAATCCCATTTTTCATTTTGCACTGTTTTATAATGCGTAAGTAAATATTTAAACCCGAAATTTGGAGCATAAATCATTGTTACTTTATATTCACTTGCCTTTCTCATCCATATTAAAGGATTACGAACAAATAATTGCTTTGGCATTAAATACTGATTTGTAGCGCAAAAGGTACCCACAACATGAACTGATATCAGCCCTAAATTATGACTTAATGGTGCCCAATTCAGCATTTTATCATTGTCCGTAACAGCCTCTCTTTTTGCTAATGCATTTACATGTGTTGATAAAGAAGTATACAGAATTGGAATTCCTTTCGGAACTCCAGTTGATCCAGATGAATACTGAATCAATGATATATAGTCATGATCATGTTTATTTATATCGAACGTTTCAGCAATAGTGTTACTAATAACTTTTTCATAAAAAATATGTCTGTTTTCAAGCAGCTTCATTTCCTCTTCATAATTCTTTTTATATTTAAGCAAAACATTAAAAGTCTCTTCATGAGCTAAATAAAATGGATTACTTAGGCTTTTCAAAATTCTAAAAATCTTTTCTACATTCTCATTGTTTTCGCCAATATCAATTGGAACAGCAGTAATGCTCCCCATTTGACAGGCCCAAAAAGTATAAATAAACTGCTCAATATTCTCTGTTTGAAACAACAACTCATTGCCCTTACAAATGCCATATTCATGGAACACTTTTAAATAACGTAATGCACTCTCATATACTAAGCTATACGGTATAAACTTTTCTTTACTTTCATCTTTGATAATAGTTATTCCTCTATTTTCCAGTCGTGTATTTTCTATAAACCTTTTCATTAAATCTTGCATCACTATTACTCCTTTTCAAACAATATTTTTTCAATAGTAAAAACTACATTTTCTTTATCACTATCAATAAAGAAGTGGTTTCCTTGGAAATTGAATAGCTTCATGTCTCTTTTAGTACACTCATTCCATGCCAAAAGACCTTCATAGGGTATATTATCTTGTATGCCATTAAATATACTAATGCTACAATCCAATAATAGATCGTTCCTTGCGCAAGAATACTCTTCAATTAACGTATAATCTTTTCTTAAAATGTCGATAAAAATAGTACCAAATTCTTTGTTTTCTAGAATTTCTCTCTTCCCTCCTCCTAACTTAAGTATTTCTGATATAAATTCATCCGTTGGTAATGTGTGAATTTGCTTTTCTTTATGATTGTAAAATGGGGCCCGATTAGCAGAAAAGAAAACATGCATTAAATTTTTTTCAAATTCAGTATTTCTAATTCTCCTGCAAATTTCATACACAATCCAGCTTCCCATGCTATGACCAAAAAAAGCAAATTTATCATTCCCCTTAACATTATTAATTATATAATTGTATCCTTCATCCGCCATTTCTCCAAAATTATTATATGGCTTATCAGTATACCGATCCCCTCGCCCAGAGAGTTGTACAGGTATAATCTCTATATTCTCTTGTAAATATTGTCGCCATGATAAATAGTAACTGGCAGAACCGCCTGCAAAAGGCCAACAAAATAACTTTATTTTCTCCGACATATTGTTTATTAACTCCTCTCATTATCGTTTTGTAAAATATTTTCACTGTATGATATTCTTAGTTCAATGAGCACCTATTATGCAATTCGCTTTTACTAATGAGTTGGCTTCAACGCTTTTGGCCACCCAAGCATTGCTCCCAATTATGCTGTTTTTTCCAACAATCGTATTTCCACCTAATATTGTTGCATTTGCATATATTGTCACGTTATCCTCAATTGTTGGATGCCTTTTCGTCTTAAAATCAACGCAGTCGCTTATATTCTTTCTGAACGAATAAGTACCCAAAGTTACTCCTTGATATATAGTCACATTGTTTCCTATAATAGTGGTTTCTCCAATTACAATTCCTGTACCGTGATCAATAAAAAGATTTTTTCCGATTTTAGCTCCTGGATGAATATCAATTCCTGTCATTGAATGTGACTCTTCACTTATTATTCGGGCTAGAATATTAAGTTTATTCAGGTACAAATAATGGGAGATTCTATGTAATATAATAGCTTTGATATAGGGATAACATAGAATGACCTCTTCTTTACAAGTAATTGCAGGATCACGTTCATGTACTTGTCCTATTTCATCTACTAAATCATAAAAGATAATCCTAAACTTTTCTTTTGCATCTCTATGGCAGAATGTTGGACTTTCATTAGTGGGAATAATTTCATTTAATTTTGTTAGCATCGAATTAAGGTCATATATCAATTCATCGAAAATTGTTTCCATATTTTTTGCATCAGATAATAACACTACTTTGTAACTCTGTAATATCTTATCTGCTAATTGTCTTGAAGGTATACTCCACATTTTCTCCTCCCATAATTAATAAAGCGGTTTCTACAACGGGATATTAGTGTGCTTTTTTATTATAGAATCTATAAATTCTTTCTTACTAATAGTCTTGAGTGCATCGGCAATTCTAATTACTGTTTCGTCCGGATCTACTTCAGCATCCACATATCCTTCAGCTAAGGCCATGTGAGAATTTATGTATCTATTATTATATTCCTTTATTTTGCTTTTCTTAAAAATGTCCTTTTCTTTCTCATCGCATATGCTCCGCAATTCCTTTTGATAAAGAATATCAATTGCCCCCTCTGCACCCATGACAGCAATTTCAGCATTAGGCCAGGAAAACACAAAATCAGTACCTAAATGCTTACTTCCCATAGCGATATATGCTCCGCCATACGCCTTTCTAAGAATAACTGTAATCTTTGGGATATGCGCTTCTGCATATGCTGTTACCAGTTTAGCTCCATGACGAATAATCCCCTTCTTTTCTTCGTTTTCACTTGGCATAAAACCTGGTGTATCAACTAATGTAATAATAGGAATGTTGTAGCAATCACAGTATCTAATGAAACGTGCAGCTTTTACACTTGAATCAGCATCTAGAACCCCGGCCTTTATCATTGGCTGGTTGGCAATTATTCCGACAGTCCCATTGTTTACTTTTCCCATGCCTACAATAATATTGGGAGCATATTGTTCCTGTATTTCTATAAAAGATCCCTCATCACATATTTCATATATAATTTTTTTTACATCATATGGTAATCTTTTATTTTGTGGAACCAATCCCTTAATATTTTTGTTTTTCTTAAGATTACTGTTTAATTCAAACTTATATGTACATTCATTATTATGAGGAATTAATTTCAATAACTTCCTTATTGCATCATAGCATTCGACTTCTGAATTCATCACAAAATGAGCAACACCTGATTCCTTCCCATGAACGTTAACTCCCCCTAGTTCCTCGGAAGAAATAACTTTTCCAGTAGATTCCTTTAAGACTTGTGGGCCTGTAACAAACATTTTGGAGATATCTTTAATAACATAAATAAAATCTGTAAGAGCTGGAGAATATACCGCCCCTCCTGCACAAGTCCCAGCAATTACTGAAATCTGTGGAATATATCCTGAAGCTAAAACCTGATAGTAGAATATTTCACCATACCCCTTCAACGAATTTACGCCTTCCTGAATGCGTGCACCTCCAGAATCATTAATTCCGATAATAGGGCATTTATCAAGTATAGCTCTTTTTAAAATATTTACTATTTTTCTTCCATGTTTACTTCCTAAAGTTCCTCCATTAATAGTAAAATCCTGAGAATAAATATATACTCTTTTCCCGTTGATTTCCCCTACACCTGTTATAACTCCATCGTACGGAATATTTATCTCCTTCCAGTCGCCCTTTTTACCGCTTACCGCTTGTCCAAGTTCGAAAAAGGTATTTTCATCTAATAGCCGTTTTATTCTTTCAATGGCATGCAGTTTTCCTTTTTGATGTTGCTTTTCAAATTGATAGTCCATAGTATCACCTCATATGTATTATATCACTCATTGAATAATTTTCATTCATCATGTAATTATTCTCAGCAAAATGTAACTTTTATCTTCTATATACTTACACTTTATTTGATAATAAAAAAGCGCTATCGTACTAATACTATGCTTAGTGCGATAACGCTTTTTTATTATTTACTTTGTCTGGGTATATTACATTTTTCTAATTGCTCTATTGTAGATTTTTTCCTCTTTCTGCTTATTCCTAAAATAGTTCCATCAATAAGTTCCACAATTTCTTCTGTAAAGTATTTCACATAAAGTACATTAATTAGGAAAGATTGATGTATTCTACAAAATAAATTGGATAATACCAATACTTCTGACTCTACTTTATTTAAAGATTTATAGCATGAGTATATTTTGTTAATTTTATTGTTTGTTATTATATATGTAATTCTTTTGTCGCTTTGAAAATATATTATTTCATTTAACAATATTTTATATTGAATCCTATTATACTGGAAATTATACACCTTAGATATAATAGGAAATTTGGATAATGCCTCATAGAAATATTTATCAAACATTACTTCGTTAAGTGGCTTAACTAGTAATCTAAATACTTCTAATTCTATTAATTCTTGAGCATGACCATCATCGGCAGCAATTGCTATTAATATTTTCTTTTGCTTAGATTTATTATGAGCTGCAACTGCTCTAGCAATGTCTTCTTCACTTTTTAAATCAAGAAAAATAATATCGCATTCATTTATATTGTTTCTTATTAAGTCTTTTAAGGAGAATATATTTATTTGAATGGTAATTCCTGACATTTTTCGTTTTTTACAAACCATTCGTTCAATAAAATTTTCTGTTTCGGTACTGCCATTGCATATCCCTATCTTCAAATTTAACATATTATCTTGCATTTTATAATACTCTAAATAACTAAAATCATACATAATTAACTGTTTCTGATTTTCCTATGAACCACATTCATTTGTGTCCAATCAAGGATTTTTTAATCAAAGACATGCAATATATCATTTATTTTAACTCTTCTTATATCCATTTCATCATTGTATTCACTGCATTCAGCTACAATATAATTTTCTAATTCTTCTGAAATTTTTAAATAAACATGATTATGTTTGAAAGGTGTTTTCAATGTGCACTTACCATTGCTGTCAAAATTAACGCTAAATGAATTCAGCGGAATGTTTAGACCCTTACCAATATACTTTATGTAACTTTCTTTCAATGTCCATATTTGCATAAATCTTCTATATGACAGTTCTGGGAACTCTATAATATAAGTATATTCATCATTACAAAATTGTACTCTTGCAATGTCGAGATCAATGTGTCTAATGTTTTCCAAATCTACTCCAATCTCGTGATTGCTCCACGCACATATAATCCAGTCACATGAATGAGAAATATTAAAATACAAGTCATTGCTATTTTTTATATATGGCTTACCATATTGATTATATTCCATCTCAATCTTACGATTTGATGTATTATAATTCAGCCTCAAATAGTATCTAACTAAAAGTTCAGCTCCAACAGTCCTTTTGGCATCTTCAACAAAATAAAATTTATCAGCTCGTTTTCTGCATTCTTTTGATACAAATTGTTTTAAATATTCATATTTGTTCCATTCTCCAAATTCATTTACATTTATCATATATATTTTAGCCATTATAAATTCCTCTCTATCCAGCTGGTTATCCTAAGATACATTCCTCTTAATATAATCCCTACCTAATGCATTTTGCAATACGAGATGAACAAATTACTAGATACTGAGACAATCAATCATGTATATATATTTCAAACATAAACTTCTTACTTTATGCATCTTTCAAATTGTATTTATAATAATAAATCAAGAAAAAACAGAAATCAAAAAGAATTTGGGAGAAGTCTTAAAAGAACACCGTGTAGCCTGTAAAATGACACAAGAATTTGTTGCAGAGAGGATTGGGGTTAGCAGGCAAGCAGTTTCAAAATGGGAAAGTGGTATTTCTAATCCAAGCACATCTAATTTGATTGCACTTGCAAAATTATTTGGTACCTCTGTTGAAGCCTTACTTGCAGAGGTTAACAACCAGAAGAAAACAAACTGAATGAGGAACTATCAGCTAAATCATAATATTTTATGAGAGCCAGACGCATAGCCGATAACCCGCAAGCCTTTTTGGCGCGGATTATCGGCTCTTGTTTTTTATGATGGCAATCAAAAAAGAGCGGCAGTTAAAAATATATACGACGACTTTATAAAAAACGGGGATGTGAAAAAACTCGATTGAGTTTTTTCGCATCCCTCTTTTTGCTTATCCATATTCAGCCTTTTCTACATTACCAGATTTCAAATACACGATCATCGTTACAATAATTTCCCTGAATCAATCAACGCCCAGAATATTTCATCTTTCTATTTGTCTTCTATTTTCCTTCCAAGACAGTTCTTTTTAATTTACTGCTACAGTTTTAATCTTCTGTTCTATCTTTTCATCTAAATTGAACTTCCTCCATTCTGCACCTTAAAATCAACCTTGTATCGGAAAAAGAACTACAGGTAGACAGTATGATTTCTTCCGGCCAGTCACAGGTCATATTGTATTCCAAAGCATATGCTTTATCTCTCATGGATACTCTTTCACATGCTACAATTTCCAACTGCAGGGTTTTCTCCGGCAAATACAGGTATGCAGTCCCAGATTCTTTCCGAAATGCGTTGTCCTGATACTTTTTCAGATTACTGAACATACTGCCGTCTTTCATATTGTGCCCGTATATGATCACACGTTGCTCTGTAAAATCTGCACGATTCCGATAATCTAAAAAGATACTTCCTGCCTTATTTGCTTCTTTTCGGAACGTATGATGCAGATAATACTCGTTATCCTCTCCCTGTACTACCGGATAATCCACACCAATCCCTGAAATCTGTATCCAGGCAACAATATCCTCATTGATTTTGCGAAGCTCCGCAAAATCAATCGTCTTCTCTTCTGCTTCACTTTCTGTCGGATCATCCTGCTGCCCGTTCGGTTCTTCTTCTGTGTATTCCTTAAGTTCCTCATACTCTTTCTGTCCGTCATAATATTCCTTTCCTATTTCCACAAGGTTCATGGCTGCAATTCCAAAAAACACAATGCAGAGCACCAAAATAATTTTTTCTCCAATATGTCGCATATTCTTTCCTCCAATAAAAAAAGAGATTGCCACCTCAAATTCCAAGTGACAATCTCCATCATTACATGTTACATTCTACGATTATTATATTCTATCTTTTCCGTCTTCGGATACGGATTACTATAAAGAAAGCACCAAGTAAAGCAGCACTCATAATTACAACCGGAATCCATGCTCTTGTATCGTCCCCGGTCTTCGGTGCATCCGGCGGCGGAGTTCCTAGTTTTCTAGTATTTTCAACCTCTTCTGTTACTTCAATGATTTTGGTTTCATCATCCTGATATTCAAATACCACTTCCACCTCTTCTGTATTCGCTTCATAGCCTTCTATCGGTTTCGTTTCCACAAGAACATATACAATCGGTTCTACATATTTGCCCTCTTCATAAACTGCAATCGGCAGTTCTTCACTCTTTGCAGTTCCATCCTCGCCGGTCACCAGTGTTCCAACTACTTCCCCAGTAGCTTTATTGCGAAGTTCAAATTCTACGCCTGCAAGCGGTGCTTTATTTTCCGCATCTGCCTTCTGAATCAGGAGCTGACCGGATGGACGTTCATCTTTCATCTCTACTTTCTGAATTTCCCCTGTTTCTTCGACAACGAAAGGAACATCGGATACAACAAGATATCCTTCCGGGGCTGCCTCTTCATGCAGGATGTATTCGCCCGGTTCTAACGCATACACTTTATGCGGTTCTTTTGTGGAAACCCATTCTTCCACTATTTCCCCGTCCTTATTAAGGATTTGAAGTTTTGCCCCTTCCACGTCCTTTTCATCTGTGATGTCAGTTTTTGTAATTTCTACAACTGTCGGCTGATTTTCAATTTCTTTTGCAAGGGAAATCACCTCCAGCTCCGGATTCTGATAGGTTGCGTCAAAGGACCATGTTTCTTCTGTTTTCAGATACCCCGGTGCTGCTTCCAACTCTTTCACCATATATTTTCCATGCGGAAGGTCAATGTCAAATCGGAGGGTTCCATCTTCTGCCGATTCTGCTTTCGCAAGAAATTCTCCTGCCTTTACAATCACTTCCCCTGTGAGGTCTAAAATATCTTCCTCTGCATACAGCCCAAATACGGCACCCTGTACCGGTTCTTTCGTTTCCTTAGATTGTTTGGTAAGGACAAGTTCTATTTTCTGGCGTTTATTTTCAAGTTCCATAGAAACATAATCTACCGCTACTTCCTGTCCCTGATATTTGATTTCAAATTCTTTTGCTTCAGGATCCAGAACAAAATGATGATTTCCAACATCCGTTTCCTTCAGATAATAGGAACCAATCGGAAGATTATGGAGTGATACGCTGCCATCTTCTCCGGTCACAAGTTCCGCCACAAGCCCGTCTTTTTCATACAATACTTTCCGGTTACCTGCTTCATCTTTCTGTCCGTCCGGTGTATAAATGGTCTCCTTTGCATAAACTTCAAAGGTCACTCCCTCTGCCCCTTTGTTCTCATACTGGAACATATAGCCGCTGTCTTCTTCTATAACTTCCTCTTTGCCGAAAAATTCAATGATAGAATTTATTGTGCCTGCTATGCCATTTTTCATTTTTGTAAGAAGGGAATCTTCCACATTCTTAGCACCCACAATATCTTCTCCTGTTTTCTTGATGGTCAGACTGCCTACCGCTTCATCGTTTTGCTGGCGTACTACGACAATATATTTTCCGGTTTCTTCCTCTACTTCATAAGCTGTTTCGGAATTCACAGTGATCGTAATGAAATCGCGTTTTGCATCTTCATAAGCGCCTGTCTGTGACAACTGGTTTAATGGAATATCGCTCTCTCCGTCTTTCAACGCCATTTCATACCCTGGCTGTACATATAAATCAGGAGCTTTTACTTCTTCTATGCGGTAAGTTCCCATCTTTAGCTGCTCCGGTGTCATAAGATAACCTTCGTCATTCGTTTCAAATACATCCAGTTCCTTTTCTTCCGGATAGCGCACCTTCATTGTCACATATTCTTTCTTTTTCACATCATAGATTTTATATTGTGCGTGATTATTTAATACCGGAAGATGTGTCTGTGCATCTTCCTTGATAATCTTAAGGAAAAACTGGATTGGTCTATCATCAAAAACACGCCATGGCTGCGGTTCCCTGCTATCTTCGGAAATGGTTACAAGGAATGGATTGATGGTCTGGAGATTTTCTGGAGTTGTAGATTCAAAAACCACATATTTTCCATATGGAAGTTCTGGAGAACGTACAAATCCTTTCTTGTCTGTAAACAGTTCTTCCACCGAAACTTTCTTACCATTCTCGTAATAATGTGCCGTTTCATCTTCTGAATAGTCATATCCGATAAAATCCTCTGCTCTGAAAGCATTTCCTTCCGATGGTTTCAGGCTTCCATCTTTCACACCTTTTAAATCCTGAATAAGGAATACCTTAAATCCGGCTCCTTCCAACAACTCCGTTTCTGTCTGGTTGCCATCCTCAGAAATCTTAATTAATTCAAAAGCCTGTTTTTTTACCGTTTCTTTTACCGTTACATTCCGGTGTACAATAGCAACCTCCTGTCCTTCATAGCCAACTTCTACCGGATATGCTGTTTCATCCAGCAGGTATCCTTCTCCCGGCGAAATTTCTTTTACATAATAATTCCCCAGATACAGGTTGGTAAAGTCCGCCTTTCCGTCTTGAATGGTATCCTGGGCTACCAGCTCGTCCTTTTTATGGACATCTTCTGACTTCCCGTTCGGATGCCGGATATCTTCTGCTGCATACAGTCCATATACAGCGCCATCCAGATTAGCATCTCCCTGGCTGATATATTCTTCCGCATCTTTGTCTATCTTGAAGACATGGACTTCCCCACGCACTTCTTTATTGGAAAATGTGTGTGTAAATTCGTAAGTATACGTTGTGTCGTTCTCATACTCAAACAGGAAGTCATAACGGTCCGTACTCATATAATAAAATTCCGGTGCCTGAATCTCTTTCAGATAGTAACAGAAATTAATCGGAATATCCGCTTGGAACGCTGCCACTCCGTCTTTATCAGATGTAACGCTCTCGATTAAGGTATCTTTCTTCACAACAACGGCTCCGGCTGCATTGGTAATGTCTTCCCCTGCATACAGTCCGAATACAGCGCCCTCTAAAGTCACCTTGTCATTTTCAGACTGTTTCACTGCCTGCACCTTTACTCCCGGCCTGGCATTCACATAAGCAGCTTCCTCCTGCACCAGTTCTACCGTCTGTCCGGCATAAGAAAGGGTGACAAATTGTGTACGGTCTGCCTCAGTCTTTCCAATGGTAAGGTCTGCCGGTGCTTTCTGTTCCACAATCTTATACTTTCCTAAGTGCAGCTCCTTACTTGTGATGCTTCCGTCTGCCTTTGTTGTCAGCTTGTCCACCAGCTCGCCGGACTGATAGATCGGTGTCTTCTGATCCTGGCTTACAATGTTTTCTGCTGCGTAGATAAAATAACTTGCCTCTCCAAACGGTGCAGACTGATACTGGAACGTAAGATGCCCTTCTTTTCCGGATACGGAAGAAAGCACCTCACCGCTCTTTCGGATTGTGATTTTTCCTTTCTGCTCCTCATTTGTCACCGTCTGGCTCTGGGTTTTCCCTGCCTCCAGTTTCACATTGAAAGATGAAGTATTCAGCTTATATCCCTGGGGAACAGAAATCTCTTTTAAATATACCGTATCCTGTGTCTTCGGGATCTCTACCTGTGTTTCCCCCTTTTCATTGGTTGCCGGCATCTTGGTAATCAGTTTGGTACACTCTTTGTCACTGTAAATTCCAAAGACGGCACCGGCAAGGGCTGTGTTGGTCACGTTATCCTTTTTCATGACCTTGACTTTTGCATAATCCATCCATTTTACCTGAAAACTGACAGAATCACTTTCCTCTTCAAAAAATGTGCCATAGCCAATATCCTGCGTGGTTCCCCCCGTAGAAACAACTAAAGTTTTCCACTGTGTTCCCATCTGCCCTGCCAGGGAACCTGAATTCCAAGTTCCGGTTACTGTCATCGGGGCGCTGAAATAGAACTTTGTACCGCCAGTAATTTTCACACTGCCTGTTTGCGTGGCATCGCCGCTATGATAAGTCACATTCTCCGGCAGATTCAGCGTAATATAGTTTCTGTGATCGCCTTTTAAATGGAATTCTTTTGTACGCTGCTCCCCATTGCTTTCATATGCGGCAGCCGAAGTCGGAGAAAGATCAATTGCAGCTTTTGGAGGTGCCTCCAAACCATTTAAATACTGGATGTAATCCCATAATCCTGACGACTGGATGTTTTCAAATGTACAGCCATAAAAACCGTCTGTTCCGCAATATGCATAGGATGCCGCAATGTGTGTGAAGATATATTTCAGTTTCCAGTCAAACCCCGGCATATAACTGTCTGTAATATCTCCCGGTCCTCCATATCCATAATAGAGGACTTTCTGTAAAGCCAGATTGCTTTCAAATATGTTTGCAACATAATCACTG
Organism: Coprococcus sp. AF51-11b1; assembly: GCF_027682785.1. NCBI lineage: Bacteria > Bacillati > Bacillota > Clostridia > Lachnospirales > Lachnospiraceae > Coprococcus > Coprococcus sp. AF51-11b1. Next base: position 76,674 of record NZ_JAQCZB010000009.1, read on the forward strand.
GATGGCGGTGAAGTCTTTGCCGATTCCAGACAATATGCTACATGCCCATTTACCGTAAAATAGGTTGTAGAATAATTCCCCAAACTAGATGGATACGGAAGTCTTTCCCCCACTACCAGATTGGCGTTGATCGACCTGTTTTTTGCCATGCTTTCCGGCACAACTGATAAAAAAGCAGCATTATCCGGAGATACATCCAGTTTCAAATGCTCTGTGTTTTCCGGTACCTCCGGCGCCTCTGTCAGGACGGGTTCCGGCTCAGGATCACTTTCCTCCGTATCCTCTTTGTTCCCTTTCTGTCCATGATCTGCCCCTTTGCTCTCAGCCTCACGAGGCTTAACTACGATCTTACGTGTCACTTCATAACTATCACCTTTTTCCGGTGTAATCAGATAGGTACTCAGATAAGTGCCCGGACGGTCCGCAAAAAATCCTTGTCCATCTTCACTGACAACATCTTTCAATACAGCCTTTTCGCCCTTTTTCAAAGAAAGACCTGTAAAATCTTTTTCGATTTCAAATGTTTCTCCCTGCTCAATCGTCAGGGTTTCGGCGGTGATCTGTTCCTCTCCCTCATCGCCTTTTTCCTCCTTTGTTACATTTGTCTCTGATTCTGCTATTCTGCCTTTTGATGCCGCAAATACAGCATTCCCAGACGGAATAAGTGCAGAACAGGATAAAAGAAAAGCCAGCGTTCCCGCCAGCCATCTGTGTTTTCTATGTTTCAATTGCAACGCTCCTTTCCTGTTGGTTTTTGAGTGTGATTGTGTATTCTTATTTCCCCGAATCTTATGTAGGGCGTTCCCGTATGTGCATATGCCTCATCTCCTTTCCTCTGGCTCATAAATCAGGCCATAAAAAAACGGAACTGCACTCTTACAGTTCCGCTTTTTTATCACCTGATTGTTTTGGGACGTATCATGAATCTGCCAGTTTTACTTTGCATCGTTTCATATAACACGCAATCCCATATTTTAAAATTTTATCCACTCCGTTCTCCCGGAGTTCTTCATCATATTTCTTTTCCTCTATCTGCTGTAGTGCCTGTTCACAAGCCTGATCAAGATTTCCGTCATTGGCATACTTAACTTCGATAAGAATAACCGTTTCACTGTTTTCAGTTTCAACGAGAATATCGCTGTATCCTTCGCCACTTTCCTGATTGGACGATACGTACCATTCTTCCTTCACGCCCAGGATTCCAAGCAGTATCCCATGATAAAAGTTCTCCTTGCTTGCTTTTCTCACAAACGTATCCCGGATACTGATGGTCTTTTTCAGGTAGCTTTCAAAAATGTCTCCTACCTTCGTTTCCTCACCGTTTTTCAGGGCATCACAGAATCGGCTTAATGTATCGCCGTCCTTTGCAACGCTCTCTTTAAAGTATTCCATGATCTGTGTTTCAAAAATATCCCGGATTTCCAGATTCGGTATCGCAAGTTTATACCGTTTTGCATCAACCCTTCCACGCTGTGTTAAATATCCCGTCATAAACAACAGGCTCCAGACGTTCTCTAACGACTGATACATTTCCGGATAGACAAGCTCCTGATGAATCTCTTTTATGATTTCCTCTCCGGCAAGCAGAGTTTCAATCTCACGCTTGGTTTTAAAATTACCGGACATTTGAATGAATTTCTTGACGGCATCATTACTGCTGGTGTTGATCCAATAATTTTCCGGAAAAGAATCCGCATGGTCTTTTAATTTATCACAGTAATTCAATACATCCCAGGGGCAGTACACTTCCACGCTGCCAAACTGATACCCGTCATACCAGTTCTTTACTTCTTCATAATGATCCTCGATTTCATAATACTTCAGCATTTCTCTTACTTCCGTATCTGTAAAACCGAAATATTCATCATACCGTTCATCTGTAATGGACAATACTTTCAGGTTATTAAGCCCCGTAAAGATACTTTCTTTTGAAATACGCATGCATCCTGTCATCACTGCAAATTTCAAGCTGTCATTCGTTTTCAATGCCTGTTCCAATAAACTACGGATTAAAAAGATCATCTGATCATAATACCCGTTTTCAAATGCTTTTGCTAATGGAACATCATACTCATCAATCAAAAGAACTACTTTTGTTCCATAATGTTTCTCCAATAATTCCGATAATATTTTCAATCCACCGCAAAATGCAGCCTCACTCATATTATTATTCAAAAGTTCCTTATATTCTAACTTGTCATAATCACTTAAGGCATCACTCCCCAAAAGAAACTGAACATTACGGGCTACTTTTTTCATGATTCGAACTGCAAAATCAAATGCATCCTCATAAGTGGCGGCATTGATTCCTTTCAGGGAAATGGAAATAACCGGATATTTCCCCATATACTCTTTACACAATTTTGTATCTTTTGAAATTTCCAATCCCTCAAAGATACTTTGGTCTCTCTCTATGGAAAAAAAGTGTTCCAACATACTCATATTTAAGGTTTTCCCAAAGCGTCTTGGTCTGGTAAAAAGATTCACCATTCCACCGTTACGGATCAGTTCTGAAATCAGCCCCGTCTTATCCACATAATAATAGTTATCGTTAATAATCTGCTCAAAATTTTCCAATCCCACCGGAAGGCGTTTTTTTTCTTTAACCATATCATTCACACTCCTTCTCTATTAGTTATATTATAACAAAGATACGCCCAAAAACCTATACCTAACTTTTTTCATAATTCCCGTAATTCCCAGTCGTCAATGCCTTTGTAATTCTCCTCCCAGTAACCTTCGTCATCTGTATCCCAAACCGCACGCTTACAGATCAAACCCAGTTTTTCACAAATCTCATAGAGTTTCAGACATCCTTTCCGGATATGATCCCGTTTTTCTCTCTTCTTCGGACATTCATGACTGCTGCCCTCACAGTCTGCACAGGCTTCGCTGTAAGCGCGATCACAATGAAGACGTATACATTTGTCCATATCATTTGCTTCAATGACTACTTTTACTCCATGAGCTTTTAACCGGTTCAGCGCCAGTTCCAATTCTTTATAAGCGGACACACCCGGATTTCCGAGATAAGGATGTCCGGTTCTCTGGTAAGCTGCTTCTGCTTTCAAAACACCTTCCGTCACGTAAACCACCGGACTGTTCAGGACACCGGAAAAACTTACCGGACTTCCAGGAGAACATCCCTTTTCCATCTTCGCACTGCTGAGCCATACATATTTCCGTTTCTGATAAGGTACATCCAAACGGATCTGGAACGCAATGAGCAGTCCCTCATCACTCCACACCGGACAGAGATAGCCGTTATTCTTCTGATAAAAGGCAATTTCCCAGTCACCATGATAATTCATGAAAAAACCGGGCACGCCCTCCAGCCTGCAACCACGTTTCAGTAATTTTCTGGCGATTGCGACAGATTCTTCAGCACAGGTACTTTTATACCCCAAGGCTTCCATATTTGCAACTTCCGTTTCTGTAAGCCCCCTGCTTAACAAATCTTTTCTATGTTGAGGCGATAGCTGCAGCAAGGTTAGAAGTTCCCGGTACGTATGATCCCGTCGCTTATAATCTACAGGTTTTGCCAGGGACTCTTTCTGCTTCTTTTTCCGGCATTGAATTTCCAGTCTCTTTTCCATCTGTTCACCTGCACCCAAATCCAGCTTCTTCTGTATTTCATGGTAAGCTTTTTTATAACAGTCAGAACCATATAGCCCTGTCAATTCTACATATAGTGTAAGCATATTTCCTGCTGCATCACAATGGAAGCAATGATAGACGTTTGCCAGTTCGCCATCTTTGTATACAACAAAATTACACTTCCCCCTCCTGTCTCCGCAAAACGGGCAGACCACATTATAGGAAGCGTCATCACCGCCGGAAAGTCGCTCGATTCCTAAAAGGTTTCCCACATCTGTAATCGTAAATGATGTCATATCCTCTACCTCAAAAGAACATGGTCCCACAGGGGAACCATGTTCATACAAACTCATTATGCAGCCTTTAATTCTTCGGATTCACTTTGATAATCCAGAAGTGTTTTTGCCGCTTTTACCAGCTCTTTATTCGGACCTTTATACTTATTGGCAATCCATTTCAAAGTTTCAGTACCCTTGACTCCGGCTTCCAAAACCTGTTCCATCGTCTTGCCCTTAAACACGCCAAAGTCACACACGAATTTCTTTGCCGCCTCTACTTCGGAATCTGATGTTTCTTCTTCCAGTTCGCCTTGAAGTTCTTCCATAAAGTCAGCATCTTCTTCAAATGGAACTTCTTCTGCATTGACAGGAATAAATCCATCCGCATCCTCAGGTTTGTCCGCCAAAGCTGCCTCTTCTGTGTGCAGTTTTTCTCCTCCTTCAGATGTTGCAACTTCTTTCTTCTCCTCAGATTTCGTTACATGCTCTGCCTGCTTTTCCCAGACTGCCGTATCTTTCTCTGTCTTTTCCGTCACTCTAGTCACCGGAGTGTTCCCCAGCAGAGTTTTCATTTCCTTACTTTTCCCGGAGGATACCGCCGGATTCTTTTTGTCTTCTGCTGTCCCTTTCTTACTTTCTGAACTTTTTACCGCCTTATTTGTTTCCTTTTCTCTTTTGTGAGTTTCTTTCGCCGGCCTATCCGCAGCATTTGTGTCCTGTTCCACATCATGCTTTGTGTAATCAGGATCTTCCTGCTCGCTTCCAACCTGACGGATACAGAATTTATTGCGGAAATAGTATTTCAGTCCATAAGTCAATGCAGTACCATGTGCCTTATCCGGAATCTCGTTTGTTCCGGTAATATGGATTGTCGCATGTCTGCATTCCTCCGGCCGGTCCGCATTTGTCCAGCTAAGCTCTACGTCTGCTTCATATCTCCAAAAGTCATCTTTATCTAATACAAGATATGTCGGATGCCCCTCTTTGTCATACTGGGTAGGTATTTCACGCACAATATCAAAGTTCACGCCATATTTATTTAATGCCGGTGTCATTGCCTCGTAAATATCATCCAGTGTGGAAAAATCATACTCCGCCTCATCATTGTAAAATTTTTTTAAAAGAGTTGGCATTTTCCTTCTGATTCTTAACATTTTCTGTTCCAGATTTAAATATTGATAATTTTTCATTAATTCGTTTCCTCCTGTTTCTGCTAATTTTATGCTGTTTTCTTCTTTGTATCTTCATAAAGAAGCTCTCTGCCGCATGACACACTCTGTATATCTTCTATCCGGAATTCTGCTGCCTTTCCAAAGACACGATATAAAGCTCCCCTGTCTTTTGGGACAAGGCTCTTAACAGCGTAACATCCTTTGGGATTACATATATCCACCGCTCGCACATTTGTATGAATCACCTTCCCATTCCGACAAAGGACTATCTTTACTGTCCTGCTATTGTTTCCTTCAAGTGCCTGTATCAGACGTTTGATTTTATGGATACGGTCATTCGGAGTATTTAAAATTTCCCTGAATTCATCCCGCACGCAGCCGAAAAGAATTCGCTGCTGCGAAATATACGCAATATTCCGTTTGATCCACCGCTTTGCAATCTTTTCCACCACCTGCTCTCCATATTCCAAGAACAGCAAATACATGGTATCGGAAAAAGATGTCTCCAAAGAAATCTTCGGTACGAATTTGATATCAGCAAGATTCCTGCCCTGCAGATAATAGTTCTCTGCACGCTCTCTGATTTCACTACGGACCACCAGCGGAATCAAACTCTTGGTATCAAGCCCGGATTGAAATAGGAACTCCTGCCAATGCATTTCCAGTATTTCATCAGCTTTCTGGCTGGCTCGTTCCTCTGCTGCTCTCCTGATGTCTGTTCTACATGGAAAACCTATTTCTTCCGGAAGGCCAAGTAATACAGCAAGTTCCATATCCACGTCATACAGATTGTAATTTTTTCTGACAAACAATCCCGCAAATTTCAGATCATGCCCGGGCACAAGATTTTTTCCTGCCCCTTTCTGGAGATACAGATAGATAAAATTTCCCTGCCTCATTTTTACCACCGTATCGTTCTGGTGTTCCCATATATTGCTTTTCTCTGCTTCATTCAGCCATGCAAAAAAAGGTTTGGTATAAACTCCGGACAGCACCCATACAGGCAACATTTCAGATTCTGCCTTTTTCAGTTTCATAACGAAATCTCTCCCGGTATGTCATAGTCATGCCAGCGTACATTCATGCACCTTGCGATTTTTTCTTCCATTTTTACAAGATTGGATGGGCTGCTGCCGCTTTTCCTTGCAAAAAAAAGTGCCTCGCAAAGCCCGCAGTAAATTTCGTAAGCACTACATGGCTGTTCACCGAAGTTTGTCTTGAAACGTTCTACCGTCTCCGCAATCAGCTTTTTCCCAAAACTTTGTTTCTTCATGACTTCTGAGAGGGCATTCACCGGATACCGGATACGGATATCACACAGCTTTCCTATGTCCCTTAGTTTCTGTTTGTAATACTGGAAAATGGATTCCATATTTTCACTAAATTCTTCTAATCCCTGTTTATGCCGATGCTTTGTACGCAGCGCTTCCCCTAAGACAATCGTAAAGTCTCCATCTAAAATGGAATAGAAAATATTTGCTCCCGATGCTCCCACATCAGAACTCACAATGCGGATAAATGTCTGAAGGTTTCCAAAAGGTTTTTTCCCATGTTCCTCCATCAGATCTGCATAGGCTTTCGTCATCTTTTGATCGACAATCTTCCAAGTGATCTGTGCCATATTGTGGTCTGCATAACCATAAATAAACTCGCCATTACGATCACCACTGATATATGCTGACGCAACCATAAAGAGTTTCGGCATGGAGATAATCGCATAATCTGCTTCATCACCGGAGAGTACTCCCCTTACCTTACCTTCTGAGATCCGCAGAAGCGCATCCCCTTTCGCAACCTGCAGGCATTCATTAAGAATATCCGCCAGCACCGATTTTTTAACATCCATAAGTGCCGTACCCTTGATTCTTGCGCGGTCTTTCAGCGTACTGACTGCCGTTTTTCCCAAGGGATACATTCCTTCCGGAAACTGTAACAGTAATCCGGAATGCTTCTTTGTATCTGCCAGTAAGTCCTTCATATCGACACCTTCCATATCCGGCACAAGTACTTCATGGCCGGAAACTGTCAGGACGCTTAAGCTTCGTGACGGTGTACGGATCCATTTTGCCCTTTCATCAATTTCCTCCAGATACTCATGGAAACTTAATTCATCTTTAAATTCCTTTCCAAATTCATCATAATAATACATACTGCTCCTTTCTGAGATTCTGCTTATTTCAAAATTCCAGTCACCATCAGGATATTCTGGATTCTTCCGTTTTCAATCTCAAAAAGATAACCATCCTTGCCCATTTCCGTTAATGTCATAAGATCCAGCTCATTGATACCGTCCCACATTACTTTGATTGTCTGCATATTGTTCCTCCTTTTCTTTTGCTTTTCTCTGCGACATCATACCTTGTCCTGTGGTATTTCTTTTCTGCACAGCCTGACGCTGCCCATACCTCTTGTTGCTTTCATTCGTCATCCTCCTTTCTGAAAAATGGACACAAAAAAAGACACAAAAAGATTCTTTTACTTTTTGTATCTTCCTTATAGACAGTGTCCTTTTTAAGTGTGTTTACACTTCAACTTTAACTTCCGGTTCTGCCGGAACAAAAAATTAAAAACTCTGCCTGTTCTTAGCCTGAACCTGCATAAATTTTAATTCAATCTAAGATTAGCACAATATATAGTTATTGTCAACTTATTCATTCTATATATTGTGTTTAAATTTGTTTTTTCAAGAGCCATGACGCAAGATATAGTCACAGCTCTTTTTAAGGTGCTTCTTATGTTTCTTCCGACATGCCTTCCGAATCGGTCAATTCTTCATCTCCTTGGGAATCTGCCGGATAGATTTCTTTTGCAAGTCCTCTTCCCTGGTCATCTTCCTCTGTCCGGAAGGTAACTGCCTGCCCTGTTTTTAGTTTCCGGAATCCCTCTGTCTGGATTTCGCTGAAATGTGCAAAAAAGTCATTTCCCTTTTCATCTGTGATAAAACCATATCCTCTCCTTGCGCTGAACCATTTGACTGTTCCTGTTTTCTGTGTCATAATCATTTCTCCTTTTCTAATCTTATTATCTCGTGTTGGCGCCACACGAAACAGGGCGGCATGGACTCGAACCATGCCCTGACTCCCCTTGCCCTACTCAATTTCTTCCGCCCCATAATAAGAGCCTACATTTAAAGCAGCATCTAACTTTTGGATTCCAAATAGAACCCCCTGCTTTCTTTTGTTAAAATAGAACCGATATTTCTTCCCAATTGTAAACTGATGTTTCTTATCCATCAGTAACACAGTCTGTTTTCCGTCAGAAAGACGGATTCCCACTTTACAGACACGCCCGGGAATGCGTTTTCCCTTTATCTCATACACCGTTCCTTCGATTGTCTCATATTCCTTTTTCTCCCCACACCGTAGCAGATGGAACGCATATCCGATTCCAGACAGCCACATAACGACTGACCATGCAATAAAACTTGCTGAATCCATCTGCCTTCCCATATAACTTCCAAGAAAAAGAGCAAGAAAAGACAGAGCGCCTATTTTCAGGGCTCTGTCTGCTAGTACATTGGGAACCTTTGAAAATCCTTCCATGCGCTGATTGATATAATCGGCAATACGTTCCCGTCTGTTCATTTTTTTCTTATGCTTCAACAGTGACCTCCTTTACTGAACGGATAAACAGTATTTTCTTCTGATACAGAAGAGACAGCATTTCCAGTATTTCATTTGGCTGCTCTGTGGTTTCTAAGTAATACCTTACCTCTCCGCATTTTTCTATTTTAAGTAGAAATTGCCGGTACCTTTCTTCCATGGGTTCTTTTTTGAATACTCTTAGTGCTTTCCAAAAAGGTGTGCCACAGGCAAAGCTTTCACAAAACATCAAAAAACGTTCTCCGCTGTTTCTCATCACTCTTGCAACTATCGCATTCTGCAGCATGTTTTCTGCTGCTTCTTTTTCTGTTTCACATTCACAGAATGTAATCAGTCCCCTAGTGATCAGCCTCCGGAAGCAGAAGTTAAATTCATCCTTTCCTGTTTTCCCATCCAGATCCTTTTCCGGAAATACAGCCTTTAACAACTGTACCATCCTCCCGTAAATCTGTGTTTCTTCCACGAATGACCAAAGCAGCGCATTCCAAATAAAGATTTCCATACCGGATAATATTTTGTTCTCCGTTCCAACCTGTACACAAAACAGCCCTCCCGGATGTTCCATTTTTACCCCCACAGCCGTATACCATCTCATCATGTTGCCCTCCTTACAAAATCCCCAGATTCAAACAGACCTCTAGGATTAGATATACCGCCCCTGCACAAACAAAAAACATCCATCCCTTATGCGATTGTTTCATATCCCACACGGTCTGATATTTTGTACCTACAATCCGGACTTTACCGGGAACTTCCCAGCGAAGTCTTCGATAGAACTCTTTAAATTCTTCATGGCGGTATCCCAAGGACCTGACACAGAAAATCTTCCGCATCTGTTCTTCTCCATTTAACAGAATAAAACTTTTCTGGTTTTCATCTCCATGTACGACCACATAGAACTCAGGGACTCCTCTTCTGCTGCCTTCCACGATCTTTTCAATTTCCTGATAAAAAATACGGCAGGCTTCATACTGTCCATTTTTCTCTGGCTGGTATACTGCCAAAGAGTCTTCATCCAGTTCCAGATAGCACCGTTCCGCTTCCATAATCCGTTGGTTGATTTTCCATGTATAATACAGCAAAAAAATCATTCCAACAATAAGAACTGAAAGAAAATACAGATTTTCCCAATTGCCATACCCATATGAGATGAAAAGAAGTAAAACAACAGATACGATTCCACAAAGTCCTGCCGCCCCCAAATACAGGTCTCTTCGATCCATCAGTTTATAAACATCATCTTCTTTTGCCATCAAACGCATATCATGCCCCCTTTCTTTTCTGATGCCATTCGGCTAATTCATTACATACCCGAATTGTTTCCTCACAGTAATACAGGGAGAACTTTGCAATATGCATGTCTTTTTCCCGAAGGCACAGCTTATTCTGCAGCCAGATATAAGCACTCTTCTTTGTCATGTATCCCTCTTCCAAAAGGGTATTCAACGCGCGGTGTGCTAAAATCCGTTTGTTACGAAGCTGTCCATCCGCCAGTTCCCCTTTCGGCAGAAGTGATTTTTTATGTGCACCCACATATGCATCGCAGTTATCAGGATACCCGTCACACACATAAAGATAACTTTCTGAATCCAAATTGTCACTGCCATACACATAAGATGCCGGGTGCAGCCTTGCCATGCGGCCACAATACGGACACCGTACCCGGATATTTTCCGGTTTCTGTCTTTTCTTTTTCATTAGTACCGCCTCCTGTCAAATGTTTCTTTTAGTTTGCAGGTATTGTAAACAATCTGTTTTCTGTGAGTCAACAGTATCCCTACACTTTTTTTCTTATGCACCACGTTTGATCATACGGGTAATAATGCCTTCTGCCACCTCAAACTTATCGTTAATTCTGGTAACAACAAATCCCACCTCGTCACGTTTTGACGGAAGGCTTGCCATATTACAGGAATGCGCAACTGCATTGACGCCAATATTAAGCCGGATAAAATAAGTTCCTTTATATACATCAGTAATGATACCCACATATTTTCCCTGACGCACACACCGCTTCAGATTATCTTTATTGACATTGGCAGTTGCACTTTTGGCATCTACGGAAATTTCCATTTCTTCCACTGATCGGATATTAATTTGATTCACCATCACGAGTGTAAGATCTCCCACCTGGAATTTCTCACTAGCATCCACCATCCATTCCCATGCCATATCCCTTGCACGCACAGAAACCTCCACGCCGAACACTTCTAACCGGACGACTTTTGGAGCAACTGCAATGACACGTGCTTCCACAATCCTTCCTGGGTACAGCATCGGTTTTTCTTCTTCATCTTCATTGAAATAGAACATCTGACGTTTTTTCAGCATGGCATCTTTTCTTGACGCAACTACGCTTCTGCTCTGTTCATCCAAATCACGAATGATGAAATCAATGTCACTGCCAAGCATATTATTGGCAATCCTTGTCTGCCTGTTCAAGGTATCTGAATGCTCTCTTCCATCTCCCGAAAGATTGATCATCATCTCATCCATCGGAATTAAGATACGGAAACCGTTGTAATAGGTAATCGCTACTGTCCATCCGCTGTCCAGTTTCTCAATACCTCCAAGTTGTCCGGTCAAAATTTTCTTCGTGCGGTGTGCGTTCAAAAGCTGATGCCATCTGGCATCCTCCTGTTCTTCCATTGTTTCTACATGGGAATCTACGTCAATCGTTAAGATTCCTTCCGATAACACCGCTCTTGGTATCCCCTGCTCTTCCATCTTATTAACTGCTTTCTTTAATTCTGCCATTGTAAACCTCCATTCATCCTAAAAAGGGCACAAAAAAACAGCCCTCTGGCTGTCTTCTTATGCCCTATCACTATTTTACAGATACTATTTTATACGGACCACATTCGAATGTCAATTCCATCACCATTGCAATACAGTCGCATATCAGATGCAATCTCGTTTCATTAACTTTTTCAGCCCGTCTTGATAACGGATTCTGGAAAAATACCACATCTTTCCCTGAATTTCTACCAAAACCCTGTGTTTTAAAAGATATTCCAAATTTGCCTCTTCTGGATTATCCCGTTGCCAGCCTGTTGCCTTATAAAAGTCTTCCACGCTGTCATAAACCTCGATACAAGTTTCTGCAAGTTCTATTTTTTCTGTTTCATGCTCTTTCAAGTATATACCAAACTCCAGTTCCAATATTTTTATAAATCCATATTTCACAAGGGAGTTTCTCAACCTAAGCCTCCTTTCCTTCAGACGAAACAGGCGCAAAGAGTTCTTCCACTTTCATCACTCTTTTTCCCTCCTGCTGCCTGCTCTCTTTGATAGCCTTCTGTTTTTCAGATTTCTTAATCTCCGTATCAAGCATAAGCGGCTCGCTATCTTCCTGACACGATACCTTTTCCTCTAACGGTTTCTCTTCCTGTTCAGTATGTATCTGAAAATCACACTTTTCCTTTTGCCACTTTTCAAACCACTCCGGCACATGCTCCTCCACTTTTTCCAGTTTCATATATTGGGCATCCGGATGCTCCAAATAGTCCATCTTTTGAAAACGGCATACCCTCTGCCCACGGATAATCAATAGCCCCTGATTCAGTGGGAAACGTAAAATTTCATCCGGGAGAAGCAGCATTCTCTTTCCAAGTGACGTTGACTCGGAATACTCCGGCACGTAGTCGGTTGCACGCAGAGTATAGTAATTCTTTCGTATGGAAGATACCGACACAGTGATTTCTCCTGTTCTGTCACTATAATAGGATGCCGTCGTCATATCATTACAGCCTAAAAAGATCGAAAAGTCACATCCTCCTAAAATTTCTTCCCACTGATTATCTGGATACCGGTTCTGCAGCTGTGGAATATTTTGAAACAGAATACTCATGCCAATTCCCCTGCTTCTTGCTGTTGCCAGTTTCTTTTTAAAATCCGGTACAACGCCAAGATTTGGGAATTCATCCAGTATAAATTGTATCGGCACCGGCAAACGTCTTTCTTTTGTACGGTCAGCATAACGCACCAGCTTGATACTTAGAAATGACGTAAACAGCGTGGCTAGCATATCAAAAGTACTGTCCTGATCGGAAGTAATACAAAAATATGCACATTTTTCCCTTCCCGGCAGCGACAGGTCAATTTCATCATGACTGGTAATCTGTTGTACCAGTTTATTCTGCATAATCTGCAATCTTGTTCCGAGTCCCAAAACCGCATTTCCCTTTACCTTCTCAGCCTTCGCAAATAGCTGGTACGGACCGCGTGCAGGGTGATGTGTCGGCAGCCTTTCAAAAATAGCATCCAGCATATCTACACTTTTGTTAATCAAAAGTTTATAAGCTTCCGGAAATGTTCTCTTCTCCGGTGGATACTCATGAAACACATAAAGACAAAGTGCTTTTAAAAGATCCATTTCCGTATTGTCATAAAAATGGTCGAACTTATCCGTTGTATTACGGATTACTACATCACAGAATACGTCTATCAGGCTGCCGTCATCAATTTCTCCAAGACAATCCCATGCATCAGAATGTTCTAACTGGATCAGGTTTAACTGTTTCACCGTATACCCGCATTCCCGGCAGTAAGAGGACAAATCCTCGTATAGTTCTGATTTTGGATCTGTCAGATAGATGCTTTCCCCCCTGCGGATGCATTGTAATGCCATTACACGCGCAAAAGCTCTGGACTTCATGCTTCCCTGACTGCCACATACAGCAAAATTCCGGTTAAGTCTGGACTCAACCGGAAGACTTATTATTTTTTTATCCTGGATGTCTCGCCCAAATATCACACCATCTACCTTTTCCAGATTCTTGTCGGTTCTTAAAACCTGACTGCGTTCCTCTTCCCCCATAAACCCTGCTGTTCCGTATGTTCCCTTTTGAGAGATTTCAAAATTCCGTTCATCATAACTTTCTTTGCCCGAACCTCTCCAGATAATCAGTCCCGCAATTATACCAAACAGAAAAAAAGCAACAATTGAGCACTGTATTCCTGCCGCCGATGATATACCATGTTTAATTGTATCTATAGGCTCTAACCTCACTACTGATTCCATGAACAGTTGTTCCATAAATCCGCCCACATATAAAACCAGAATAAAAAATGCTGCTGTCAGTCCTATGATTTTTAAAACTGTAACACCTTTCCGGTCTATTCTTCCACCTCCTTTACTGTATAACTCTCTGTTGCCATATGATGCTGTACAAGATTCCCGTAATAGGTCGAAATGGTATGAACAGAATTATATAGGGCAGTTACAAGAAGTGCCCGAATATTGCGTGCCTTTGTCTGGCTCTCATTCATACTGTGCAATACAAACTCAATATGATTTTTGGTGATTTTATGAAATTGTCCTTTTACCACCTGTGCTGGTTTTTCCTCCCTGTTTACGCGGATAGTTTTAGAACTGGAAGTCAATATCTCCACCATAATCCCAAGCAGTTCATCGATTCTTTCATCGTATGGATTATCATTTTTCAATGCCTCATAATCAATCTGTGCCTTTACCATATCTTCCACATACTGATAAGACTGATAGAAATCTTTTGTACGGTAATCTTTTGCTGTACTCTCTGTATATGTTTCACTGGTTTTCGTGCCACCTCCCACAAATTCCGGGGATACCCTCTCACTTATTTCGGTGACACCCCTCCCCGATTTCGGTGAGACGGTATCCGGCGGACACCTGCCTCTTGCCTCTGGTGTCCCTGCTTCAGCTTCTTTCGGATACGTCAGATGCTCTAAAACTGTTACGTTCAAATCCAAAAATAATACATTGGACACAGTTTGTCCTTTGACCTCAACTGTTCGGAATACCCTGCGCACAACACCCAGCTTTTCAAGTTCTACAACTGCATTCGTAGCATCACGCTTGGTAATCCCAAATTGATCTGCAAGCTGCTGGTAACTGCGTTGCAACATATCTGAATGGAATTTTTTTCTCAGACCAATCAACTGCCCTGTCATTTCATCTCTGATTTCTACCGCCCGATACCAGTACACAATATCCGCCAGTATAATGATTGCATTTAAATTCGGTTTCCCCGTTGGTTTGCGGATTGTCTTATACCAACTGACGGGGATTACGTTTCCGGATATCTGCAGCCGGCTCATACAATCTACCGTAAGACTGCCCGTTTCAAACGGACCGTTCATGCCCGCACCTCCTTCACCGCATGAAGGACAGTATTACAATCCTTCTAAATATTCCATAACCTTTTCTGTTAAAATTTCAAGATATGACACCTCCTTCCCAAAATAGTATTCCAATATAGATTTTTGATAAGAAAAACACAGAATGGTTCCCTGCTTTTTCCACCCCAACTCCTGTTTTACCCGTAACAGATGCCGAAGTTCCAGTTCGTAACAAAAATAGACCGGGTTCCCTGTCTGATCTGTCCCTGCACTCACCTGGTATTCCCGGGTTCCCGGTTGTTCCAGTATTCCACATAAGAACCGGTACAGTCCGATTTGCTTTTCTTTGTCTGTTAAGAGTTTCACTTGGATTTTTGCACTCTCAATGGTGGGAATGTAGTAATAATTTTCGTAAATATCGTCTACTTGAAATAGGTTCCCCTTTATACCACCGTCACTTTCCAGAAGTTCTACTAAAAACTCTATGGTATCCCCCATAATGACCGCATCTATCCTTTTGAGTGCACCAGCTTTCATACATTCTCGTTCTACAAAGCTTCGCATGGAACGCTCCATTTTCTTCGCCCACCGCATTTTCTGTGCCAGCGTGTGATAAATAATATAGCCGGACTCCCCGGACAGCATAATCCCACAAGCTCTTGAGCCTTTGATTGCATCTGTCAATCCTTTAAACTCCAAACTTCCGTAATATGCCGCTTGCCCCCTCCCATTTTCAGAATCGGAACAAAACAGTTCCGGTTTTTGGCTTCTGAAGATAGGAATACCCGTCTTCCAAAGAAAGACCCATACCTTGCTCATCCGGTGCAAACGGAGACGTTTCTCAATTTCCGTCTTCACATGGTTTGTCTCCACTGACCCCTGTAAAAAAGAAGCAGCATCTTCACTATATTGTGAAAGGACATATCTCTTACCCTTTGCACGCAGCACATATCCTTTATACCCGGCTTTATTTCGCACAGAAATATATCCCTCTTGTTTTAGCCTGGTAATAACCGCAGCGGTATAGGATACAGATCCTATGATGTGTTCAGCAAGGTCTGCCGGCATTTCTCCGCTGACTGCTATCATCAAAAGTAACGTATCCTGTTTTCGCATATAACCTCCTCCTTCCATCGGTTCTCCTTTTTCAAAACAGTACCCTATCTGCTTGACACTTAGGTACTATTTACTTTCTGACTCCCGAAAAACTTTGCTTTTTCTCTATTTTTCTTCCACTTTTCTGCTATCGAAAAAGGTGCTCTGACAGCAGGAGTATTTTTCGATACTGTTTTTCACATTTTTTGAAGCCATTTTGGAAAGTTTTCTGTATCCATAATATAAACCTCTGTTGCATCCTGTTCTGCCATTCTGGTAATGTGGTAGGTATCCACATGCAGACCGCTATCTGATGCCAG
Source organism: Coprococcus sp. AF51-11b1 (assembly GCF_027682785.1). Lineage (NCBI taxonomy): Bacteria > Bacillati > Bacillota > Clostridia > Lachnospirales > Lachnospiraceae > Coprococcus > Coprococcus sp. AF51-11b1. Next base: position 92,840 of record NZ_JAQCZB010000009.1, read on the forward strand.
AAAGAAATTTGATATCACATCCAGTACGTGTTTTTCTTCAAAATTATCGTGATCCCGAATGCGTCCCAGCGGTAAATCCCGGTTATACAGATGTACAAAGCAAACAGTACATTTCTCATATTCCGGTATCCTTTTCTGTTCCTGATTTTGACAGATACACCACTGTTTAAATGCGATATATAAAGGTTTGTACAGATAATCGGTATAGTGTTCTTTCCGGTGCGGAATCAGAACCGGCATAATGATTTTTAAAATTTCATCGGAATAATCCATTTCAATCCCATGTACAGCCACAAGTTCTGACTGATACTGTTCATATTTCACCTGATCCAGCACGACTTCTAAGGATAAACGCCTCAATTTTTCTGTTAAACGCTCCCCCTTTTTCGACGATTCCAGTATCATATCTGTAAAATTTTCATAACCACTTTCCGTTTTACATCTGGAATATGCGATCAGAATATTTCTGGCTTCTGCCATAAGCTCTCCCACCTCTGAGGTCATTTTCTGTGCTTCATCTAACTGTTTTTTCACCTTTTGAAATATGTCCTGATTACTGGCTTTCTTTTTGATAATATTCGACTTCACCATCCCCCTTTACCGTGCAATATCCAATCACATCCGGAATCCGAATCTTCGGGATACTTTCCGGTTCTTCCACTACCACAACATGCCCGCATCCGTCTATTTTTTTCCGTACAAACAATTGATTTGTCAGTTCAATATCCTCCGGTGCAATATAAAGGATGTCATATATTTCTCCGTCTCCTACAAAAATAATCCGTATCGGATATTCCTCCTTAGATGCGAGAAAATGCTGCTCAATCTTCTTTTGATTCATCAGGTCAATCAGTACCCACAGGCAGGTACTTATCCCACGTTCCCATGCTGTATGTGCAGATTCATTAGCAGCCACCTGTTTTGTTTCGTTATTCACATATATCATGCGGTCTTTTTCCAGTACCTTTAAAGCCCGCCCAACAAATCTTTCCCGTCCGTCTTTTTCAAAGTAAGCATACAACTGACTCTTATCCAGCACGTTATATTTTTGAACCAATTCTTTTAATTCCCGTTCCACGTCTCTCTGCTTATTCTGATTTTCCATAATGCCTGTATCCTTTCCAAATAATCATAGTTACTTAATGACATATAAAAAGCGCATTGTATGACAAGTTATTACCTGTTTTCTTTCGCAGATAATCTTGTGACGCATACAACAACGCTTTTAATACGCATTATTACAAATCTGTTCCGCTATGTAGTCTGTTTTCCGTATGCCTGTTGTCCATACTTCTGCAGACGCTCCTTTAATTCCTGCAAGTCCTTTCTGTCCGTTGTGATCAAGTCTTTTTCTAACTGACTCGCCTTAAAATCTACGATTAGATTATTGCTGTTCGTAGAAATCAAACCTGTTCCCCTTTCAAATCTTGTAATGGACATTGCTTCTGCTTCAGATAAATCAAGTTCCTCCCGTATATTCTCTGCTTCGCTGGTCTCCATGTTGAGAATGATTTTGGTCTTTGAGTTATTTAAGATTCCCCTTCCAAATTTGCCACCTTTTAATGCAAAGAAATCCACGAGATCCTGTGTTGCACAGATTGCAGAGCCGCCATAAGCACGAATTACTTTGAAAATCTCCAGCAGGTATTCTCCTGCCAATTCATTTGACACCAGGAGTTTCCAAGCCTCATCTACAAAAATTGCCTTTTCCACAGTTCTGTCCTCTTTTGCCTTCGCCCAAACAAAATCCAAAGCAACAAACATTCCAAGCAGCAGATCGCCGGAAAGCTCTGAAATATCCAGAACTACATATTTATTTGATAAATCCACATTTGTTTTCTGGTTAAATGTTGAAGCAGAACCATGTACCAATCGGTTTAAAATATTAGCCATTCTCCGGCACTCCCTCTTTCTGAGCAGAACCTCATACAGATCACCCAAAATCGGCATATCTTTGTATTGCCCCGGCTTGTCTGGATTTTCCAAACTTTGATTATCGTGCGTAATCCCTTTTTCCGCATAGGTAATTACCAATGCCTCATCTAAAAGCTGCTTTTCTTCGTGACTCAAATCCGGAATCAGTAAGCTGAAGAAAATATGCAGACTTTGTATTTTCATTGCCAGTTCTGAGCGTTCTACTGTGTAACCATCTAATATTTCACTGGCACTTGTATCCGTGGGACGAATTTCCATTACATTGATACAATTTGGTGAAGCTGGAGAGATCTGTATAAAAGCCCCTCCAATATTATTACAGGCTCTCGCAAACTCATGCCCTTTATCCGGTGCAATAATAAATACCTGTACATTCTTTCTTCTTAAACGCAGTGCCATTAACTGCATGGTAAAAGTCTTACCGGCGCCGGATGTCCCCAAAATGGCAATGTTAGCATTCTTATATATTTTCGTATTGAAAATATCTACGATTACTAGTGAATTGTTTGCTTTGTTGACACCCATCATAATTCCGTCTTTGTCCGACATTTCATAGGAAGTAAATGGATAGCAGCTCGCCACTCCGGAAGTCAGTACATTCCGCTTTGAACGTTCATACAGTTTCTTATCCAGATACAATAAAGGCAGCGAAGACAAAAACGCATTTTCTTCACGAAACATACAGCTTATCACTCCGATATCCTGAGAGTTCAATAGCTTTGTCATTTCTTTTACACGCCACTCGACTTCTTTTGCGCTGTATCCTGTAATAGTGATCAGAGTGCTCATATAATAAAAATCCTCACTCCCGCTTAACCCACGTTTCAGATAATATCCTGCATGGATAGACTCACTCAGATCATCAAAATCCGTATTGGTGTCATAGGTATCTTTAATTTTGGAACGATTTAGACGGATTCTTCTGCCGATACGTTCCATGGATTTACTTTTATCCTGTCGGAAAAAGAAAACATCTACATCAATTCCTTCACCTGCATTGATCAATAGTGACAGCCATCCCGCTGGTACTCTTGTCCTGTATTTATGGGAAGGTATCAGAAGATAACTGTAATACATACCGTCAATGACAAGATGACTCCTGTGCCGCATATCCATTGTTTCAGGTGCAATCAGTTCAGTAACCGGAATGTAGCTGATACTCTCCCTACCATTCTCTCTCTGGTAATACCTTGCTACTTTTTTTGTCCGTTCCTCCAAAGTTTCATACACACTCGTCTTTCGATTTAAAATTTGATACAGGACATCCACCAGAAAACGGGTGTCATTTTCATATTCCAGTACAACATTCCCACATTGAGAAAGATACTTTTTTGCAGTCTGTACTACTGACCTCATGTAAAGCAGTACCTCCCGCTCTTTTGGATTTTTGTTATTGTTATAGGACTGATATTCAAACACCATAAAAAATCGTCTGGTAATTGCCTCTTTTCTTCCCAAACGCTCAATGAGTTTCGCATAATCCTCCTGAAGCAGCTTTACCCTGTGATCCGGTTCCCGTTCTGCCTCTTCTTTGATTTTTTCTATATACTCCGAAATATCCGCTTTCTTGGATACCACTTTAAACTGTATTTTAACAGGTGCTATTTTTAAGTAGGACATAAAAGACATAATGATATTGCGTTGTTCAGATGAGGAGCGCAACAGGAAGTTGATCGGCAATATTTCTATCAGTTTCACATATCGGTGATCTGTTGTATAGATAACCCCGTTTTTTATCTGACGTATCGGAAGATATGAGGATACCCAGGTTACCGGAAGTAAGTCCAAGTCCGGTTTTCGTTCTTTTTTCTCCTTTCTCCGATCATCTCTTAAATTACTGATATTTTCTTTTTCTTTATGAACTTCTGGCTTGTCCAGCTCTTTTTTCAGCTTCTTTTCTTCTTTCATCTGAACTTTTCGCATCCGTTCTTCTTCCCGGAAACGTGCCTGCTCTAACTTCTGCTGCTTTTTACGTTCTTTTTTCTCTTCTTTAAGATTCTGTTTTTCCGTCTGTTTTGCTTCTTTTAGCTGACGTTTTAATTCTTTTACCTCGTTTCCTATGACGCTCGCCTCCTTTTCCACTCTGGCTCCGGTATTGCTGTTTTCTTAATCTGCGATTCCTTTTTAAACGATATTTGCCGTCTGGAACTGTAAGTATTCTCCGCCCCCGCAGGTATTTCAGAAACTGAAATAAAAAAGAAGTCAGGCTTTCCCCCTGTACCCCTAACACCGCAAATATAACAACTGGTATCATTACAATTATCCCGGCATAGATTTTTCCTTTCACGCTGAGGTTCGTTGCCATAAGCAACTGAAATAAAAGAAGAGCCAGAACCCCTGCTTCAAATGCATTTCTTAATCTGACTCTTCCTGAAAAAATAGTGCCTTCTTGTGCAAAATTAGGCGGAATTGTATATACGTCTACCTTTTCTCTCTGTGCGATTTTGACCACCTCCTGTTAGTCATATTGATTTCTTTTCTTGCGGAACAAAAGTCCAATGCCCAGAACCGCTGCTAATAAAATACAGCCACACAAAACATACTTTTCTCTTGTGCTGCCCTCCTTCAAAAGAATCTCAATCTTATTCTCCCTATCCGCTATATTTCTTGTCCCAGCCTTTTCAACCATTTTTGTTTCCCTTTTTTCTGCTTCTGCCACCGTTCCTGTTTTTTCCTTTGTGACGTTGATTTTCAAGAGAAGTAATTGATTCTGTTCCATTTCCAATACATCCTTTGCATATTCCGTTTTATAGATATACTGTTCATCTACTGCCTCGACCGCTTTTACTTTATAAACTCCGTTATTTACCGCAACATTTTGTTCATACAGATTATCCGGCGACAATTCATATTGCCTGCTCTCTCCGTTTTCTTTCTGTATCGTAACGTAGACAGTTCCCGTAAATTTAGGAAAATACTCCGTCCGTAAAGCAAGTGTGGCTGTTGCTTGTTCCGTATCCGTAAAATTTTCAGCATACGTTTCACGTTCTTTCCATTGATCTGTTTTCGCACTTACATTGCCCATGTCGTCAAATAATACATACTTCCCTTCTACGTTTACGGTATCATATGCCCATGATCCAACAATTTGTTCTCCTTGTTCATCAAAGCCCCTACCTTCTTCCCACCGAATAATCTCTGGTAATTCCTGCTGCTCGTTCCCTTTTGCAAATATCTCTGCACGAAACATACAAACTAACAAACTGCATGTGGCAATCAAACAACACATTTTCCTTTTTGAATACATCTGCCACTCCTCCTACTAATCTTTTCCAATAATCCAAAATGCCCCGGCACTTAAATCACGACCGTATGATTTTATCGTATCAACGCTGTATGCCTTTGTACTTCTCTCCCTGCTCGCACAATCTGCAATGGTAATATACCCGTCTCTCGTAACGCCGGTAAGCACGATAAAATGTCCGCTGCCACTTCCCGTTATGGTGTATGCTTCACAGATTTCCACAACCATTTTCCCTTCTTTTAAGGATTGCACAACATAATCCATACGATCTTTTCCTACACGTTCACAAGTTAATCCCCAGTTACTTGCAGCATTTCCGATAAAAGAATGTGCCGTACCTGCTCCCGGTACATACTCTCCGTTATTCATGGAGAATGCACAGGTTGTCTGTGGATTTACAATCTTTCCGGTAAGCGTAGATATGACAATGGACATTGAAGTTGGTCCGCATCCAGCTGCCCCTATGGTGCTTGTGCCATACGGCATACTCCCCCAAGGTTCTTCCGTCTGATTAAAATAGACTACTTTTTTGACTCCTTTTCCAACCGTATCGTAGGTGAAAATATCGCCTGATGCATCAATATTGCTGACGTAGGTATCCTCCCCGCCGCCAGTTACAAAATCTTTCCATGAAAAGAGGGAAAAGAAAGCATCTTTCAAGGCAGCCACTCCTTCATCCATCACTTTCAATACCTTTAAGACCAATTCAAAAGTACTCTGGCTTGTAACGTATTTATATTCATATCCGCTTCCGGATACGGGTTGTGAACTAAGAAGAAGTGCAAGGGTATATTCGACTGTTTGCTTCATCACAGGAACAGTTTCCTTTACCACGTTTTCCCCATCTGCCTTCAGCTTTTCATAGGTGGTTTGATCAATCTCCTGCTTCCCTGATTCTAAAATCTGATAATATACGGACTCCATAATCTCACGTTCTTTTTCATCTGTGACAGACCATGAAAAAAAGCTGTCAACATGTTCTGTGACAGCAGTTTTTAACTGTTGATATGGTTCACTCAAATCTTCATCCGTCTCTGTTCCCTCGTTGTTTCCATTCTTTCGTTCCTCAATTGTCAGATATCCCAAAACCTTTTTCACATAATTTTGAGTCTCTTTATACGGCGGAATTTGATATCCATATTTTATAACTGCCCCCGGACCTGCGTTATAAGCAGCAATCGCAAGTTCTAAACCATTGGAATAGCCTTTGAACTGTTCCAAATTTCCAGCAATATATTTTGCACCGCCCATAATATTTTGACGGGCATCATAAGGATCTACCCCTAGAGAAGCGGCAGTTCCCGGCATAAGCTGCATCACTCCGATTGCTCCTGCACTGGAAACGGCACTCTGATTAAAATTTGACTCCGTTTTTCCCATTGCTTTTAATAAAGCCACCGGAACACCATAGGACTGTGCAGCCTCTTGGAAGTAAGCATCATATGGACTTGACAGATTTGTTGTCATATCTCCCCACTCACTGGAATATCCTAAAAACTCATTTCTCGTGTTGGAATCCCAGATATCCAGTAAAAAAATAGAAAGATAATAGCTTGCATTTCTCTTAAACTTTGTTTCATATTCATCTATCACAGACAATTCGTAATCATTATAATTTTCCTGCTTATCTGCAGCAATCTCTTCCAACCTTACATCTCTATTCTCCTCAATGATTGCCATAATCTCATGCTCATACTCTTCCTTGTCCAAAATCTGCTCTACCCGGACTTTCAGATTGGCAAGTTCTTCCGACTGGGCTTCATTTGCAAAGGCATCTGCATCAGCGAATCCAAGATAAGTCAAAATAATACCAATGAGATTTGCAATAATAAACATCCATAAGAAGATTGCCATCAAAATACCACCGACTACCTTCCAAAATGTTTTACTCGTTACAATCACGCCTACAACTGTCCCCAGCGGTCCTGCAAGGGCGGTTCCTGTTGTTGCACCAGCTGCTGCTGCACCTCCCTGTGCCGAAGCAGTTGCGGCGTAAGCTGCCTGTGATGTATGAGCCGCCTTTTGTGCCGCACCTGCTCCCTGTCTGGCCTGATTTACTGTTTTCTGAATTTGCCCCGCTGTTTGTGCTGCCTGACTTACAGTACCAGCTGCACCATCTAAAGGAGAGGCATTTGATTTGTCATCTCTCATACATTCACCCCTTCCTTATGTCAGAAAATCATCTTCATTCCGTCTGTGATTTTTCTGGTTTCGCTGATTAAGTTCTTCCCTTGATTTTGGAACTTCCCAGCTTTTCCTTGTTTCAGCACCGTTTCTCCTGTCCTGGCTTCTAACCTCTTCCGTATTTAAACCATTTAAACTATGGTCTGTATCCATGGTGGAAGAAGTATTTTGATGTATCGGTACATCAAAATCGTGATATCCTTCTGACTGATAGCCTCTGTTCTCTCTATCCAAGCCATCATTTGTATGCAGAGATCTACCCTCTGCTGTATAGTCTTGTCCACCTGCATCAAAAGAATCGGACAGCATTACACCGCCATCTCCGCCTATTTCGCTGATAATTCCACCAGACTGTCCGGATACCTGTTTACCAGATAATTGATTTCCTCCAGAAAGCGGCGATTCTCCACCGGATGTATCCATTCCACTTCCAATTCCGATATCTTCGCCACCAGTACTACCAATTGCATTTCCGTCTAATTCCATTTCAGGCTCTATGGAATCTCCCGTTTCTGCTTCATCTTCCTCTACCGGATAATCTCCGAAATCACTCACCATACTTCCCTCTCCTGTGAGCACGGTATCCATATCTGTACTATCTGCACTTTCCACAAGACCATCTGTACCTTCCACGAGACCATCTGCAGCATTCTCTGACAACTCACCGGAATCAAAGTCTGTGCCATCGGAGAAACCATTCATATCTGTCATTCCCTCTTCATCAGCAAACGTATCTTCAGGCATCATACCCATTTCTTGCAATACACCGCCCTGTTCCTTATCCATAGAATCAAAGTCGTTTCCATCTGCTTCCATATCTACTGCTTCATCAACTGTTGCACTATCAAAATCATTTTCGCCCTCCATGTGCATCGCATCACCGTCGTTTCCAAATCCCATTGGAATCGGACCTGGTGCAGCATCCGTCATTCCGGCTCCATCTGTAGATACCTGGCTATTTCCTGCATGATCACTTGCTCCTGCTGAGTCACCGACGCCCCTTCCAACATGTGACAGCACTCTTCCGGCTGCCATCATCAGACCAAGCGCCCCGATTCCAGTTGTTGGTCGTCCTAAATTAACGCCCAGTGAGGATAAATATGAGTCTAATTTAAACGTGACTTTACAAAAGCCTACCAGACATAACGTTGCGACAAAGAATTTGGTAAATCCGTAACTGCTTGCATTAAGATTCCCATACCCTGATAAAAACATTTTCAAACACCATGAATTCAGAATAATTAACACAATCTGTCCGCCAAACATCTTCGCCCATGATGCCAAAATGTTATTTGTTGCTTTTGAACCGCCCGTACCAAATGCTAAAGGTGCAGTGTAGGAAAATACACCAAGCAATACATATCTCTCTGCAATTACAAAGAGCATTTTAAAATAATTCCATGCAACTACAAACTGCATGATTAACATAAGCACTGCTATGTTTAAACTGTCAATTCCCAGTCCGCCAGTCAGTCCTTCCAATGCTGATACATATTCGGAAAAGCTGCTTACCTCAATATCCGTTCCCGCAATCCATTGATACGGTGTACCTGCCACCGTCAGAATATAGTCAACTAATGGCTTTGCCGCCACAATAAAAAATAGACTGATTCCAGTCCGGCATACCAATTCTATTGGATCTTCACTGGAAACTCCTGCTTTTCCAAACATGCTTTTAAATAACTGCCAGACACAAATCAAAAGAAGCAGGGCTATTCCCATCGGTAGCATCACATTCGTATACAGGTCTCCTACCACAGAAAATAATTCTTCAAATAAACTAAGGTCACAGGACAGTAGCTCTGTAAACATATCCGTCACAAGCGTCATCATGTCGATTACAAACTGTGACAGCATTTCTCTGATTCCCTCGACCAATAATTCTAATAACCAACCCATGTATGTCTCTTACCCTTTCAGGCAACCTCCTTTCTGCCGGGAGAGCACCGGCTTTTTCTGTTTACATTAACCGCCGAACATACTCTTTGGAATGATACTCTCGAAATATGTTACAATCGCTCCCATTGTCATGAGTGCTGCCCAGCAAATGATGATTCTCTTTAACCAGGATCTTGATTCATCTACTGTCCGACCTGATTTAGAAAAATTCATTAAGAATAAGCAAACTGCCGCACACACAACCGCTGCTACTGTTGCTATCCCCGCTACATCTTTGTAAACTGTCTGCATCGCATTTTTTGCTGTATCAAAAATACCGGCGGCAAAAACAGGTGATGCCGAAACCGCAATCAGTGCAACAGCTAAAAAAGCAATAAATGCAAAACGAGGAACCAGTTGCATGTACTGATTCCCCGCTTTTAGACTATCCATATTCTGTTTTTTGATATTTCCTGCCAATAACTTCCCTCCCTTCTGTATGAAAATCAACTTACTTTTTGCATAAAAAAAGACAGCCCTTTTGTGACTGTCTGTTTGCTGTAATGTTTTGCGGCTCTCCATGCAAGTTCCGTTCATGCACAAAACTTTACTTTACCATTGTATCTTCAAGGAAGTCATCTGTCAATAACAATGGGGTTGCAATATAGTCGCATACTCATGGCAATTTCATCTCTTTTTTCCCTTATAGGGGAAAGACCGTCAATATATAACAGCCTTTCCCCTCTTCCTTCTATGCCGCTGCTGGCAGTACAGCACTTTCTACCATTCCAAAATCAATACAATAACGAATACGGTCTGTTTCGAACTTAATATATGTATCCGTCACCTCCACAATACGCCTGACTTTCGCTGTTTCTTTCCATGTTCCATTGCTGAAATACTTTGCGCTCATTCCTCTGATTACCGGCAGCATGACTTTACCATAAATCTGTATAAATTTCTTCGTTTTCATTCGTGTTCCTCCTTTCCATGTCCTGTAGTTTCCGTAACACTATCCTCCTTCCCGATACATTTTTTCAGGCAAACAAAAAAAGACACCGATCATCCTAAAATAATCAATGTCTTTCTTCTTAATTTACACGCAGTAAACTGCCTAAATTTTAGTTCCAACCTATGCCGAAACAAAAACCCCTCTTTCAGAAATCATTTTCTGAAAAATACTTGTACCAATTTTATCTTATAACAATATATGGTTTGTGTCAATACTAAAATACAACATATAGTACCCCCCTTATTCTTCCGGTTTTGATTGAGGATATGGGAATTTTAAAATACACATCAACATGGTATAGACAAATTCCTGATATAGATCTTCATCAAACTTTCCATTCACAACCGACTTACTAATCAATAATGGACGGTACATTTCTATTATATCCATCATCGCTCTTTTATCATATGCTTTCGCATACTTCAACATTTCTTTAAACTCCATGACGTTTACCTCCCATTAATTTCCGTAGCTTTCTGATAGCATTATAGTATGTATTTTCAGCTTTTTTCTCTGGAAATCCAAGAATCCAATCAATTTCTCGAAATGTTTTTTCGTAAAATATACGGAGCAAAATTACTTTTTTCTGTTCTTCAGATAACGTAATTAATGCTTGTAAAAGCTGATAATCTTCTATCTGTTCTAAAAGCAGCCTGCTCTCTACTATCTCACTAAATACTTTCCCTGACAGTTTTTCTATTTTTCCAAATAGTTCTTCTGTATCCTGCTTCAGAACACTCAGGTACTCTTCATAATTTACTTCAAGACTTTCAATCCTGTATTTTTTCCTCAGGTATTGTCCTCTCCTGTTTAAAATTGACTGTTTCACATACGCACTAAACTGCATTTTTAATTCATCATTATATTTATCCATCTCTGCCTCCTGAAAGTTTTTACTCATTTCGCTGAACCTTTCAGGCGGTGACCTTGCCCAGTATTTTTTCTGCATCCGCATATATTCATGCAGAAAAATACATTTTTCGACAAAAAAATAGACTGTCAGGATCATGTCCCAACAGTCTGTTATTTCGCTTATATTACCTTGATTGCAGTATTTCTTTTTTATAACTCTACCGTTTATCTCTAGAAATATCTGCCAAAATATTTGTTATACTTCTATATGAGATTATACCTTTCTTTTGTATCTTTCAATATTAAAATGGTTATTTAGTATAATCTTAACACCAATCTCTTATGTCAATTCTTACTTTTTACTAGCATTTTCTTAATTCACAGTTAATATATTCTCCTGAGAGTCCTTTTTCTCCAAAAATTCCTGTATATCCCCATCGAAAGAAGTAAATGTGTCTACTGCCACTTCCTCAATTTTCTCAAAGTCACAATCAATCATTTCTGAAGTTCTTTCTTCCTCTTCAACACATCTCTGTTCAATCATCTCCATTAATGCTTCTTCCGATACAGCCTGCATATACTGATTTCCGCATTTTGGACAGATACGTGCTTTCTTCAGTATTTGTGCCTTGCACTTTGGACAAGTCTTATATTTTCGACGTTCCATATCCTCTCGTGCCACAAACAAAATAATTCCTATGACACCGAGAAAGACAATCATACTTCCTGCTACCCTATTCATAAGCTGTACACCTACCCCCATAAGCTGCACTGCACACAATCCATATATTTTGTTCATTTTCATGATTCTTCTGCCTCCTCTAAAATAATTTTTTTATAACGATCCCCTGGACAGCACTTCTGCCTATACATCCCCAAATACGTGAGTCCAAAGAATCCATCATATTATCCCCGATTAGAAAATACTGATTTGCAGTTACTATAAATTCCATACTCGTCCGTTTCATATCAACAGATTCCGCAGCTTTTTTCCCATTCACGTATACACCACTTTCGTCTATACTGACTACATCACCTTCTATAGCCAGTATTCTTTTTACTACCATGAGGTCAAGTTCTTCTATGTATGCGATAATAATATCATCTTTTTTTGGTACTCCCCATTTCTTTAATAAGAGTGCATCTCCATTCTGAAAAGTCGGTTCCATTGACTTCCCGTTTACATACGCTACTTCAAAAAAACATTGAAACAAAAACCTGATCAATACCGCAATGATGATTGCCAGCGTCATTCTGCCTGCATTTCTTTTTGTTCTCGTATACCTCTCTCCTTTCCTACTCCATATCCTCAAACATTGCATAATTCTGACGCATCAAATCAGCTTCCTCCCGATCCAGCCCACTATCCTTTACATCTTCTACCTGAATCAGTCTGTCCGCCTTATCCTGTTCTCCTATTTTATGAATCGCTGACTCTGTTTCTGATAACTGTTTCCTTTCCGGCTGTTCTACAACCGGTATCCTTCCATCTTGCAGCTCCCAATAGGCAAGTACCGCCTTTACAATGTATCTTGCCTTTTTTCTGCCACATTGGTTCAAATAGGCACTTACCCGTCTATGATTTTCATCATCTTCATCAAATCTCAAATTAAAACGGTGTTCATCCTGTTTTGCCATAAGGATACCTCCCTTTTACTGCATTTTTTTATCAAACAGATATTTTTTTCGGTACCCATGTACATTGACTTTTGAATCATTTACCACGTAATATTCTCCGTCATATCGTTTCCACACGGTTTCAATTATCTTTGATAAAAGAATTGAACCTCCACCTACAAAAATCGTCATTGCCGAACGCAAATCTATTCCGCACTCCCGAAACATTCCCAGTATTTCTTCCACATGTTCGGTAACGATTTCTACTACCCGTTTTCGAATCGCCTCGCCGTACATACAGCTTTCTTCTTTCAGAACAGAATCAATATCATTTTCTTTTAAGTCCAAGTCAAACTTTTCACGAATCCCTTTATTTACCCTCTGATACATGGAGATAACGCCTTTTCCTGTTGAATCTGTGTAATTCCACAAAATCATACCCTTCTCCAATAACATGTAATCTAAGGTATATCCGCCAATATCAATCATCAATACTTTTGGATATGTAGACAGTTTCAGTTCTTTCGCCAGATACAGATATGCAGCGTATGTCTGCATATGAACATATACATTAGAGAAAGTCAATCGGTATGACCTTCCCATATATGCACAATGAACCAACCGCCCCTCTCGATAAAAGTAGTCTCTGAACTTTTTGTACTGACTCCGATAATATAGCGGCGGAAGTCCTACTACCAGGTCCATACTAATCAGTTCCCCCGGAATAAATGGTCTGGACTGTCTCAGCTTTTCCAATTCTTTTGCAATTGCAAACAGTGTCAGTAGGTAATAACGGTCATCCAGCGTCTTATCCGGCAAATACACATTTCTTTCATGGCTTAACCGATAATATTTATCTTGAAACATTAACGCCTCTTCATTTTCCCCCGGCATGCTCTCCAATGCCGTAATCCCAGAATGAAACTCAAAATTTTCTGTTTTAATTGCTTTATTTCCTGTGTCAATCGGTATCATTAACATATTTTGTCTCTCCTTTCCGGTACAAATCTTTCAAAAATTATTGTGTAATTTATGCGCATTGATTACTTGTACCTAATATAAATTTTTCGCACTTTTCATGTCAACAGAATATCTATTCCACTTCAAAATTATTTTTGAAGTACTCAATAATCTGTCTGCTCTCGTCTTCATATCCCCACAAAATACTGCTGACAGCTTGAAAAGCCTGCTCTCGCCACCGGAAATACGTTGCCCGGTGTATTCGTGTGATTTTTGGAAAATGCGGCTCTAACAGGTCTAATATCTCATCTATGTTCTCTGCTTTTCGTGCTGACATATAACTGTAATATAAAACCCAGTAATAACGTTCTCCTTGCGGATGAAAATTTCTCATCAACTCTACCGCTTCATCTATCAGTTTCAGAAACTTATTAGATCGGTTGATTACTTCTATCCTCTGCTTCATATCATCTAAATCCTGATTGATATCCATACCAGCCTGATAGATACTATCCAAAAATTCATCAAGATCCGTTCCATACTCTTCCCGTATCCGGTGCTTTACTTGATTGACTTTAATCTGCATTCTCCAGTTTACGGCTCGATATATTTTAAATAGCCGGATTACATCATGGTAAACGTTATTTTCCTCCCCAGTAAAATCCCTATTTATTACTCCTGTTTTTCCCATATATCTGCCCCCAATTTCTTTGCAGTATCTTTACTTGTTTTCTGTTCTTCTCTTTCCTCATAATCTGCCAGTTTTCTATCACTTCTTTTTCCTACCACAAGGCAGCAATACAATAAAAAAAATAAAATGCCACCTATAACGCTTAACAACAACATATAATTCCTCCAAACTGTTTTCCATTCTCCTGTGTACATCCGTCTGAACGCTTCAGTGACTACTGTATTTAATTGTCAATGTACCAAACTTCAATAAATAAAAAGGCGGTACATGTGATGTTTCTGTAAATAAATATAAATTTAAGTGTAAAAAACCATAAAAAAAGAATTTCAATTATCAACTGATAATCAAAATCCTTTAACTTGTCTTATAATACATAAATATTATTCTATTCTTTTTTCCCCATTTTCCAATATCGGTGCATAAAAGGCTGTCACTTTCAAGCCTTCCTCCTGATAATCAATTTGCACATAATAATCTCGAATCATATATGCTGTATATTGTCCCTGTAGGGAATACAGTTCCATGGTTTTAAAATCTATAAGAAATAAATCTCTTACCTTAGGGCTTTTGTCTTCCGGCACATACGTTTCTGTTACCCTTTCCAGCTTCTCCAGACAAGCTTGGCAGAATAATTTTCTCGCTACCTTTCCATCTAAAATACTATCTTCTCCATAGTTCACTTTTACATTAGAAATCCCACGATTACTCATAGGGCTGCTGTAAAAGAAATTGCCACCCTCTCCCGTTCCTGTAATTGTATTTACAGAACCGCTGGAATTAATCAGTTGTCCTGCATCATCCCTGTTCCGTGTACGGAGATTTTCCACATGCCAATGGTTAACACTGACAATTCCCAATTCATCAGAATTCCGATACATTCCCATAAGGCTGCGCTTATTATTTCCGCACAGATAACAGTCCACCGAATCTTTTACTTTTGAATGAGCAAATTCGATTTTTTTATATTCATAAGAAACCTCTTTCTGATTTTTTCTCTCTTCAATAAGATTATCTTTCTGACTGAAAAATTGAACCCCGTTCCACAAAAGAGATGCAAAAGATAAGAGCACCATTCCCCAAATTAGCTTTACATGTACCACATAATACCGTTTCATTTTCCTCTACCCTCCTAACACTCTCTATTTATGATTCTATCAGTCATTATTTATGTTTTATCATAAAACAAATTCAAAAAGAGGGTATGAAACGATGTGGAATCCAACCGCCAACTTGCAGTGCTACTCCAGAAAATTTCATTGATGGCGAAATAATCCATGCACAGTTATTCCTTCTACATATGTTTTATAAAAGGATCTCCAACAAGAGATTATTTTTCAATCTTTAACCAATGCCATGAATATCCTGCTCTCAATATTCTTGCCCTCTCACATGGCTCGTTTTTCCTACTTTTTCAAAGGTTTTTCTATTTCATTTGTAAAATATAAATTTTTAAAAATTTTTTTACCACATTCTTCATTTTGCAACCTATTCATTGCAATTATATCCTCTTTCTCCCATAGAATCAAGATAGCAATGCAACGTATTCATTGCAAATTTTTCTGTAATATGTATATAAGTAAGGGAGAAAATAAAATGGATCAAAAATTAAAACAGGACATATCAATCGGCACTAGAATCCGGGAACTTCGGATAGAACGCCATATGACTCAAGAACAGGTAGCAACAAAACTACAACTTCTGAATTTAGATATCACTCGCAGCGTATATTCACAAATAGAGAACGGTACATATAATATTCGAATTTCTATCTTAGCAGGCTTGGCACAAATCTTTCAAGTGGACTACAATTGCTTTTTTCGTGATGTTCACCTCTCCATTTCTTAGGTTTTTTAGAATTGAAAATATCTATTGCATTACTAATAGTGTAAATTACAAAAAAAGTACTGGACATCTCCAAGCCCAGTACTCTTTTGCATCATGCTCTTAATTCTCTTCTTTCTCTTCTTTCAACATTGCTATAACTTCTTCCAAACTCTTACCTGAGTTCTGAACTAATCTATAAAGTTCATCCTTTTGCTGTTCTTCAATCTTTATTTTCAAATCTTTTCTCTTCAGACGTAAATTTTTTAATGAACTCTCTGTAGCCTCAATCTCCTTGTCAACCAAAGCTAACTGTTCTTCCAAAGTAATTTTTTCCATTTTCTTTCTTCCTCTTGGCATAATTATATCCTCCTATATGATTATATTTTTTATTCTATCACTTTTCTTCTAATAATACCACAACTTCTTCATTACACTCTTTATCCCTCTAGCCCTTACTAGATTCATATAATTATGCTTCCTTAAAAACACTTTACAGCCTAAGTCGTTTTCGCCTCCCTTTTAATAATTTCAGAAAAATAAATTCTTTGCATTTCTAATGAACCATATTCCTCCCAATCAAAGTACTCTGCATCTTGATCTGTCAACCTCTCTCCGCTTGCAACAATCTTCAATCTGCGTATTATTTCTTTGACGGAAGGAAATAATACCTTGCTGTCATTTGTGTAAAACAAATACATATATCCTCTTGATGTAGTAAGATTTTGCGTACTGCCAATGATAATGACTTTAAATTCTGCATCATTTACTACGGAAATCTCTGCTGTTTTTAACTTTTGATTCCAGATAATATCTAAACATTTAAATACTGGCTCTCTTTTTAAACTGCTATATCCATTCTTTATCTTTACTGCAAGCTCTCTATACCCCATACTATTCTCCTTAAAAAGGCATTGACTATTCCATAAAATAATCAATGCCTTTCTGATCTTTACCTATTGTCCCTTTCTTTACCTATGCAATCATATCCAAAAATTCTACTTCTGAAAGAATTTTTATTCCCAATGACTGTGCCTTTGCTAGTTTACTTCCAGCCTTTTCACCGCAAATTAGATAATCTGTATTCTTACTGACTGAACTCCCTGGTTTTCCACCAAGTTCCCATATCTTTGTATTGATTCCATCACGAGTAAAGGTCATAAGTTTACCTGTAACAACAATCGTACAGCCTTGAAACGGATTATCAACCGTTACTAACTTGTTTTCTTCTGTTTCACTCTCCATAGGTCTAAAGCTCATTTCCATTTGCAAATCCCTCCACAAGCTCAAATTCTCTTCATTTGCAAACCACGTATGAATATTTCGGTTTAAAACATCTCCGAAATCTTCTATCTTTGAAAAATCAAAGTTTCCTGTAGCCGCTTTCTCAAAGCTGTCCAAATTTCCTTCAAAAATTTCACACAACACCCTGCTCTTTGTCGTACCTACCATTGGAATGTCCATTGCAGTCAAATAATGGATAAAATCTGTGTTTCTGCTCTCATTGATTGCTGTCCAAAGCCTCTCATAAGACTTTTCCCCATATCCATCCAAAGCAACAATTTCTTTTCGATACCTGTCTAAATGGTAAATGTCCTGGAATGAAGTAAGCCATCCACATTCCAAAAAACGCCGCAAATTTGATTCGGAAATCCCAGATATATCCATTGCCTTTTTCGCTACAAAGTGAACATACTTCTTTAATATCTGGCTATCGCATTCCGGATTGTCACAGTATATAGTCTCCAAAGTATTTCCTTTATTCGTTTTCCCTTTCCGTATTCTTGTATTACGGCCACAACAAGGGCATTGAAGCGGATAAGTGTCATAATAAAACCCCCTATCAAGGTTATCCTCTATATGTGGAATAATCATATTCCGCTTTGAAACCAGAATACGGCATCCAGGAACCAATTCCAAATTCTTAATGAAAGACAAGTTATGGAGTGATGCTCTTGAAACATCCGCACCGTCAATCTCTACAGAATCAAATACAGCAACCGGTGCTAAATCACCAGATCGTGAAGGTGTCCATTCTATTTCTTGTAGTGTTGTTTCATAAGTTTCATCCTCAAACTTGTAGGCAAGTCCATCCTTATAATGGTGTCCAGTTTTACCACATTTAAAAGAATAGCTAAGATTGTCATAAATAAGAACCAAACCATCTATGGGAATTCCCTTTTCACTTGCAACAGTTTTCAACTTCTCAATCTGCTCTTTAAGTTCTTTCTCACTGTGTTTTCCTGCTTCCATATATACATAAGGACAAGTATCAAATCCCAAGACTCCAAGTTGCATTAGCTTAAACTCCCTACTATCAACACCAGTTCCTTCATCCATCCCCTCTAACACATTAAAGGGAATAAAATGAACATGTCGTCCTTTACACACTTCTGGATTCAGATTACGGACAGAACCGGAAGCCAAATTGCGGGCATTTTTATAAGGTTCTCCATTTCCATCTCGGATTGTATCTTTTAACTGGCGAAAATCGTCCTTATAGATAAATGCCTCGCCAGTCGTAACAAGCCTTTCCCTATAACTGATAGAAAGCGGAACATTTTCAAATGCAGGGATATTGTGGGTAATATCCTCTCCAACATTTCCATCACCACGAGTAGATGCCTGTACCAGCCTACCCTCTTCATAGACAAGCTTAACAGTCAGTCCATCCAGTTTCAACATCAGTAAGGTATCCTGATTTTCCATAAAATCAGCCAACTCCCTAATCTGTTTTGTTTTTTCAAGCGAAAGCAACGCTCTTGTATGCCTTACTTTCGCTAATTCACTGACTGGATAATAACCGACACTCTGCGTTGGCGAATTAGAGAAGATAATTCCTGATTTTTTCTCCAGTTCTTCCAAACGGTCAAATAGACGGTCATATTCCTTATCAGTCATCTTTGGGGAATCCTTATTATAATATGCATCCCGCTGTTCATTCAATGTCTGAACTAATGTTTTAATTTCCTGCAACATGTTACCCACAGCTCCTTTCTACTACTTTGATTGTTTAAGCGAAACTATGTCCTACTTTCTGACACAACTTTTGTTAAGACAAAAAAAGACACTGATTATTCCATAAAAATAATCAATGCCTTTCTGTACTCAAAACACGATAGCAGACTTCATCTGCAAAAATCATGGTTCTAATCACTCTGCTTAGAACAAAAGTTTTATAATTCCTTCTGTATCTCGGAATTATAAATGTGTGTCATACTTATTTTATATGTAGAACCTATAACTGTCAATAGAATACTTTGATCATTAAATTTGCCCAATACTATCAAAATATTTTCTAACTATACTCATGTTTTAATCTTTTATATTCGCTTTTCGCACGTAAATAACTATAATAATTCCAAATATTTGCTGTAATTGGTATATCTTTCAAATATACAAATTTACTCATTACATGTATCTTATGAACAACACACCAACGATAAATATCTCTCATATATAATTTCTCACCTGCTTCTATCCGATTGCTTAAATACCAAAATTTAGAAATATCTTCATCTCTTTTAAATATGATGTAAAACTTTACATTATAATACTCCACAACTGCATACTGCATACACATCTCTCCTCTTCCTGTGTTTCCTGTATCAAATAATATCTTTTTTCACGCACAATCAACATTATACACATATATATCCACTAGTACATTTTTTGGCAAGCAGATGCCCGATCCCTGCCACCCGGTAAAGTTCTTTTACTTTCTCTTCTGTATAAAAAGAATCTCCCAGAAGAACCGCACACAAAATACCCCCTCGACGCTTTCCCATCTCTCTGCAGATCTCATCTGCGGTCCGGTTCCTAAACTGCCACAGCTTTTCGCGGAAGGAAGTCTTTTTCACCTGTTTTTCCAGAACCTTCCCTTTCCATAAGACTGCCTGGATATTCTGCTGCTTATAATAATTTTTCTGGTCAAAATTGCCCGGATTGGCCGCCGGATCAAAAAATCCCACATTGCCTTTAACTAGGATCCGCTGTCCGATTTCCGGACCATTTCCCTTTTCATCCAGATAGACAAGCAGCCTCTCGTCAGCGACTGCTTTTCCATTCCCCATCTCTCTGATCTGTATTTTTTTCAGATACAGGATCAGTTTTTCTTCTTTTCTGGTTTTCTGATAAACCTCTCCTTCCACCATCACTTCTTCCGACTCTTTCCAGAGCTTCTCACACCTTGACACACCGAGTCTTCCAAAAATCTTTCCTCCCCCTGTCAGATACAGTACCAGAATCAGTCCTGCCAGAAGTATTCCGGCAAAACCAAGTCTTCGCTTGATCAACCGATCAATCCTCCTTTATCATTTCCTGGTTTCTGCTCAGAGGTTCATCCAGCTTTATACTCTCCTGATATACAATACTGCTGTCTCCGTTGATTGAAATCTGTACTTCAGAGACATTTCCACCATCGATCACTGAATTTACGATGGAATAGATCACCGTCTCCGGACTGACTCCCGGAGCAATGTTCCGAAGTCCTTCATCAAAATTCAGATAGCAGATATGATCTTTGATCGACACACCCAGCAGCTTTGTTCCTTTTGGTATGGTAGCAAGCAGTCTGTTATTGGATGGTCCTCGCATCAGCTGTTCCACTACAACCCGTTCCTTCGACTCATTGCTGTTATACCGCACCGTATCCTCTTCCTTTTGCAGCTTTTCTCCAGATGAATCTGCATAATACAGCGTAAGCTTCATCTCCTGGAAAGAGTTAATAGAAGAGCCTGTGTTCTGTACAAAATCTTCTGCCTGCTGGTATCCATAAGTATTCCCTTTTTTATCCGTAAGTGGCGTTCCATCTACACAGATCATCACCAGATCCACTCCATCGATCTGCGTCAGTGAACGGACAAGCGCTGCCCTGCACAGAACCTCTCTTACCGTATCCATCTTTCCGTAAGCCGCATTATAGTACAGGATCAGCTTTTCATCCTCCAGAGTGTATCTCTCCAGTTTTACCTTTTTCGGCAATGCCGCCTGTGCCTTCACCTCGTCATCACACTTCTGCAGCGCAGACAGCATTCCTTTTACTTCTTCGTCCACCGACTTTCCTGTTCCATCGTAGTCCTTCGGAACCAACGCCGTTCCGCTCTGGTTAATCTGGTAAATCGTGTATTTTGCATCTGCTTTCTGTTCCTTTTTACTGCATCCCACAATGCCTGTAAGAAGACACACCGCAAGAAGAATGCTTATGATCTGGTAAATTTTTTTCACTCTTCTCATCCTTCCCTCTTGATATAAGTAAGCGGGATCCGGACTGTAAATGTCGTTCCCTCTCCCGGTTCACTGTAGACCTTGATCGCACCGCGGTGCATGACAACCGCATTTCTTGCAATCGAAAGCCCAAGACCGGTTCCGCCGATCTCACGAGAATGGGATTTGTCCACACGGAAAAATCGCTCGAATATATGATCCGTATCTTCTTTCGGAATCCCGATTCCAGAATCCGCAACCTTCAGATAAAAATACTTATGATCCGCATTTAACGACACGTGTACCCATCCGTTCTCTTTATTGTACTTGATCGCATTTTCCACCAGATTCGTGATCACAAGTGCAATCTTTACCTCATCAATCTCCGCTGTCACCGGACGAAAACTCTCAAATACCAGTTCAATATTACTTTTTGCCGCAAGTGGCTGTAATCTTTTGAGAATCCGTTCTACCAGTTCATTAACATCCTGACTCTTAATATTTAAGTTTGCACCCTTCTTATCCAGTTTTACAAGATCCAGAAGGTCATTGATGATCTTATTCTCCCGCTCGATTTCTTCGGACAAATCACCCATAAATTCCCGGTAAAGCTCCGTCGGTGCATCCGGCTGCATCAGCAGTGAATCCGCCAGCACCTTCATAGAGGTCAACGGTGTCTTCAACTCATGGGATACATTTGCCACGAACTCTTCTCTCGATGCATCCAGTACTTTATAGCGGTCCCACAGCTTATTAAATGCATTGGAAATCCGTTCCGTTTCATCGTAAGCATTTTCATGGAGATAATTATCTCCATAGCCTCCTGCCATCTCCTCGATCGATTGAGACATCCTTTTCAGCGGCCTTACAAGCAGCATACCGATGATTGCTGATAAAAAGATCCCGATAATACTGATTGCAACCGTTGCAATTCTTGCCTTTGTCTGCAATGCCTCTACATTGTCACGCAGACTGTCTGTAGAAACACTAACCAGAATCATTCCTTTTACCGGCTCTTCCCCTTTTTTGACCGGGACTGCCACTTCAATGTACCGGCTCTTTCTGTCATAACTTGCCGGCTTCTCGCCGCGGAAGCATTTGACTACATCCTCGGAAATGATCGTCTTTCCCTCCTCCAGATCATAGGTATCTTCCACAATCCGGAATTCATCATCAATAACAAGCACTCTTCCATTGTAAATATTGGATAACTGTGATAGTTCTGTATCGATCACATCAGAAACTCCCGTTTTCAGATAATCAGAATTGACCAGCTGATTACTCAGAATCGTACACTGGTTTTGAATCTCTGCTGTGCGCACGGATACGGTTCTCTGATCATAGCTTTGCAGAATCGCATTCATCAGGATCACACTGGATAATATGACAAATACGCTCAGGATCACTGTTACCCGCACTTGCAGACTTTTTATGAATTTTGGTACAAAAAATTTAACCCCTGAAATAATAGCCAACTCCCCACTTTGTGTAAACGTATTTCGGATCACTTGGATTTACTTCAATCTTCTCGCGCAGTCGTCTGATATGTACATCTACCGTTCTTGCATCTCCCGGATACTCATATCCCCAGACAATATTCAAAAGACTTTCCCTGCTGTAAACCTTGTTCGGATTCATTGCAAGAAGCTCCAGAAGATCAAATTCTTTTGCGGTAAGATTCAGTTCCCTGTCCCCGGAAAAAACTCTCCGGCTTTCACAGTCGATCTTCAGATCTCCCTTTACCACAACTTTACCGCTCGCGCTCATCCCGTCTTTTTTAGCGACCCTGCGCATGATTGCCTTCATTCTGGCCTTAACCTCAAGAATGTTGAACGGCTTTGTGATGTAATCATCTGCGCCATATTCCAACCCGAGGATCTTGTCCATATCCTCGCCCTTCGCAGTGAGCATGATGACCGGTACATCTGAGAAATCACGGATCTGTCTGCATACTTCAAATCCATCGTATTTTGGAAGCATGACATCCAGAAGAATCATATCATACTCTTTTCTTTTTACCATCTCAAGTGCTTCCTCACCGTCGTATGCGCAGTCAACTTCCATATCATCCTGTTCCAGGCTGAATCTCAGTCCTTTCACGATCAGCTTTTCATCATCTACTACCAATACTTTTCTGCCCATCTTGCGCACTCCTCTACTCTACCGTTATCTGCTCCCGGATCTTCTGAAAGATTCCTTCCTTGATCCCGTCCACTTTCTTCAGATCCTCTATCTTCCTGAATCCACCGTTTGTCTCTCTATAAGCAATAATTGCTTCCGCGCGGGACTCGCCAATCCCGCTTAAGCTTAAAAGTTCAGCCTTTGTCGCGGTGTTCAGGTTTATTATTCCTGTGTCTTTTCCCATCCCGGCATCTGCCATATCCGATGGTGAACCTTCTTCTTTCAAAGTCTGTTCTTCTTCTCTGGATGGCACATAAATCCTTTGTCCATCTGTCAGATGTGCTGCCTGATTCAGATAAACCTGTCCTGCTGCCTCCGTCAAACCTCCCGCTGCTTCTATGGCATGCGTGATGCGGTCTCCTTCCTGCAGTTCATATACACCGGGTGATGCCACCTCGCCACATACATACACCCAGATCGAACCTTCTTTTTCTTCACCACCCGGATCTGCTTTTGCCTTATCCGGCTTTTCTTCGGCAGCCTTTGATTCTGCCTCGTTTTTCTTATCCCCGGCATCCGCTTCTGCAGCAGCCACACTGGTAAAGGTCTCTTCTTTTTCATGGCATGCTGACAGCATACAGCTGATTCCAAGGAAAATTCCACATATTTGATATAAAATCCGTCTTCTTTTCCGCATACATACTCCTTTTCCGCAGAGCATGTCCCCTCGTACTTCCAAGACATGATTATTGTAACGAATTTTTTTCCAAAAGACAACCTATTTCCACTGAAAAATTGTCGTGCCGATCAGAGCGATCCCCATACCGATCACTTTTCTCCAGGAAAATGGCTCTTTTTCCACACCAAATAATCCCACCAGTTCAATCAGATACGCCACACTAAGCTGAGACATAACGATCAGAAGTGCCGCCTTTGCAGGCCCGAGCTGCGCCATACTTTTGATCACGGTCCAGGTGATCCCTGCTCCGATCACACCACCAAGCAACATATATTTAGGCTGCACCTCTCCTATCGTGGCAATACTGTCCCTTCCCATGATCAGCCACATTACCAGGCAGATGGCAAATGCACTAAGCTGCACCCAGGCATTGCTCACCCACATTCCTGTCGTCTTTGTTACCTGTGTGTTAAATACCCCCTGCACACTCATCAGCGCTCCCGACAGCAGGGCAATAAAAAATCCGGTCATCTTTCATACCTCCTTTTCTTCTGAAAGTATATCCGATGACCGGCTCTTTTATTCTCTTATTTTTATCAGGCACCGACTTTATGCAAGTGCTTTTTTCAGGATCTCTGCCATCTCATCTACCTGTTCTTTACCGATAACAAGCGGTGGGATCATTCGGATCACATCTGTTCCAGCTCCGATGATCAGAAGTCCTTCTTCCAACGCTTTGGCTGTCACTTCACCCAGCGGCTTGGTGACCTGAAGTCCCTGGATCAATCCTCTTCCCTTTACTTTAACGGCTGCATCGCAGGTATCCACGATTTCCTGCAGTTTCTGTGTCAGATATGGTGCGATTTCATTGACATGATCGAGCATATGCTCTTTTTCAAAGATCTCAATAGTCTTGCTGACCGCTGCACAGCAAAGTGGGTTTCCACCATATGTAGTTCCGTGATCTCCCGGTACCAGCGAATTATCTGCAACTTCTTTTGTCATCGCAAATGCGCCGACCGGAACACCGCTTCCGATTGCTTTCGCCATTGTCATAATATCCGGTGTGATTCCCATCTGCTGCCATGCAAACCATGCACCGCTTCGTCCCATACCACACTGTACTTCATCGCAGATCATCAGGATTCCGTTCTCATCACAGATCTTACGGATTCCCTGCATAAATTCTTTTGTCGCTGCGTTAATTCCGCCTTCGCCCTGGATTGTTTCCAGAATGATCGCGCAGGTCTTATCATTTACCAGTGCTTTTACACTGTCAAGATCATTGTAGATTGCAAAATGTACACCAGGCATAACCGGTTCAAATGGCTCTCTGTATTCTTTGTGTCCGGTAAGTGCTACTGCACCCATACTTCTGCCGTGGAATGAATTCTCCATTGCAATAAATTCATAACGTCCGGTTTTTTTTGTGTACGCATATTTTCTTGCAGTTTTGATCGCACCTTCGATTGCTTCTCCACCACTGTTTGTGAAGAATACCTTGTACATACCGGTGATCTTTTTCAGATCTTCTCCTGCTTTACCGCAGGTTGTATTATAATACAGGTTTGATGTATGGATCATCTTGTCAATCTGAGCCTTTAATGCATCATTAAATTCCTTGTTGTTATATCCCAGAGAAGATACCGCATATCCTGCTGAGAAATCCAGATATTTCTTTCCTTCCGGATCATAGAGATATGCGCCGTCTCCATGGTCCAATACAACCGGATAACGGTTATAAGTTTTTAAAATCGCGTCGTCCTCTTCCTGCATATACTGATTTGTCATAAGAATTACCTTCTTTCTTTGCCTTCCCCTTAATCTTCTTCACCGTTTCTTAAAATTGCAGTTCCGATACCTTTCTTCGTGAAAATCTCAAGAAGCAGGCAGTGCGGAATTCTTCCATCCAGAATATGGACTCTGGACACTCCGTTTTCAATCGCTCCTACACAGTTCTGCAGTTTCGGGATCATTCCTCCGGAAATTGCTCCGCTTTCGATCAGTTCATTCGCCTGATCTACAGTAAGAGCTGTGATCAGAGAAGATTTATCCTCGTAGTCTCTGTATACCCCTTCAATATCAGAGAGGAACGCAAGCTTCTCAGCATGAACCGCTTTTGCGATCGAATAAGCTGCATCATCCGCATTGATATTATAAGTGTTGTAATCATCATCGATTCCGACCGGGCATACGATCGGGAGAAAATCTTTATCCAGAAGATCCAGAAGAACCTCTGCATTGACCTTCTTGATATCTCCTACAAATCCAACGTCCTGTCCTGTCATGGAAAGCTTTTTATCAACTCTTAAAAGTCCGCCGTCTTTTCCACTGACACCGATAGCACGCACACCAAGTTCTTCGACCATACGAACCAGATTTTTATTAACCTTGTTCAGTACCATCTCTGCAATTTCCATGGTCTCTGCGTCCGTCACACGAAGTCCGTCGATGAATTTCGGCTCCATTCCGGCTTTACTTACCCATTTACTGATCTCTTTTCCACCGCCGTGAACGATGATCGGTTTGAATCCAACCAATTTCAAGAATGTAACATCCTTGATGACATTTTTCTGGAGTTCTTCGTCCAGCATTGCACTTCCACCGTATTTTACAACGATGATCTTACGGTTGAAACGCTGAATATAAGTAAGCGCCTCAATCAGAACTTCTGCTTTGTCCAGATACTGCTGCATATCCTGATCCATTTTGCTTACCTCCTAGCTTCTGTAATCTGCATTGATGTCAATATATCCGTGAGTCAGGTCACATCCCCATGCGGTTGCGCTTTCGCTTCCCATCTTCACATCAGCAACTGCTTTTACTTCTTCCTGTGAGAGGATCTCCGTTGCTTTTTCTTCACTGTAATCTACCGCTGTACCATTTTCGATGATCTGGATCTTTCCTGCCTTGCTCTCGAAGAACAGATCCACCTTTTCCGGGTCAAACTGTGCTCCGGAATATCCCATTGCACAGAGGATTCTTCCCCAGTTTGCATCATGTCCTGCAATTGCTGCCTTGGTAAGATTTGAGCATACGATTGATTTTGCAAGTGTCTTTGCAGTCTCTTTTGTATCTGCACCAACTACAGTTACTTCAAATAAAGCAGTTGCTCCTTCTCCGTCCCCTGCGATCTTCTTTGCAAGGTATTCGTTGATCTCATGCAATGCTTCCGCAAAGGTCTTATAGCTTTCACTGTCTACCGTGATCACTTCATTTTCAGCCATTGCGTTTGCAAGAAGAACTACAGAATCATTTGTAGAAGTATCTCCGTCTACGGAAATCATATTGTATGTATCATTGACATCATCACTGAGGGCTTTCTGAAGTGCCTCTTTTGTGATTGCTGCATCTGTTGTGATAAAGCTGAGCATGGTGCACATATTCGGATGAATCATACCAGATCCTTTTGCCATACCACCGATGGTAACGGTCTTTCCGGCAACCTCAATCTCTACTGCGATCTGTTTTTCACAGGTATCAGTCGTCATAATTGCTTTTGCTGCCTCAGTTCCGTTTGCCAGTGTATCATTTTTCTTTTCAGCAAGAGCCTTTACCCCTGCCACGATGCGATTAATTGGAAGCTGCTTTCCGATGACACCGGTCGATCCGATCAGTACACCATCTGCATTAATTCCAAGAGCTTCTGCTGCCGCATCTGCTGTGTCCTTGCAGTAGCCAAATCCTTCCGCACCGGTACATGCATTGGCAATTCCGGAATTGACGATCACAGCCTGTGCTTTCGCACCGCTCTTTACAACCTGCTGATCCCATTTTACGCATGCCGCCTTTACAACGTTTGTAGTAAATGTTCCTGCACATTCACATGGAACCTGGCTGTAGATCATTGCCATGTCGGTTCTGTCCTGATATTTGATCTTTGCTGCTGTTGATGCTGCCTCAAATCCTTTTGCTGCGGTCACACCGCCTTCGATAATCTTCATCGTATATAGCCTCCTTTAGCCCTCTTCGATAAATGCTGTAATATTTTCCTCATTTAAAACAAACTCATAGTAGTTGACATCCGGTCTCTTGGTCCATCCGATCGTATTCCAGAACGTATTGCCGATATCATTCTTGGTAAATGCGATCAGTGTGATCTTGTTGATATGTTCCTCTTTCAGAGCTGACATTGCATAGGCAACCATACTCTTTCCGATCCCATGACAGCGGTACGCCGGATCTACACATACATGATAAAAACATCCGGTTCTTCCGTCGTGTCCGCAGAGGATTCCTCCTACTACTTTTCCGTCTATTTCGGCGATCACACTGGTTGTCGGATTCCTTTTCAGGAATCGTTCCACGCCTTCTTTTGAATCATCTATGCTCCGGATTCCAAATCCTTTGATCCGCATCCAAAGTGCATGAAGCTGGTCATAATCTTCTACTGTCATCGCACGAATAATTGTTGTCATATATTTTCCATTCCTTTTCTTTTTCTGCCGTGTTCTACGGGAACATCGGAACCAGATCAAGACCTTCACTTTCCGGAAGTCCAAAGATCAGGTTCATGTTCTGTACAGCCTGTCCTGCTGCACCTTTTACCAGGTTGTCGATCGCACCCATCATAATGATACGGTTTGTTCTCGGATCGATCTTAAATCCGATATCGACATAATTGCTTCCTTCTACCCATTTTGTTTCCGGGTAAACATCTTTCTCCAGAACGCGGACAAATTTTTCATTTGCATAATATTTATCGTAAACTGCTTTTACTTCTTCCCAGGTAACATCCTTTGTAAGCTTCGCGTACTCTGTTGCCAGGATTCCTCTGTTCATCGGAACCAGATGCGGTGTAAAGTTGATCACAACCTCTTTGCCGCTCGCATATCCAAGCTGTTCCTCGATCTCCGGTGTGTGTCTGTGTGTTGCCACACCGTATGCTTTCATATTCTCATTGACTTCACAGTACAGGTTCGGAACCTTTGCCCCTCTTCCTGCTCCGGATGTTCCGGACTTGGCATCAATGATCAACGTATCCATATCGATCAGTCCTTCTTTTGCCAGTGGATAAGCAGTCAGGATGGAGCATGTTGTATAGCATCCAGGATTGGCGATCAGTCTTGCGCCTTTGATATCTTCTCTGTTCACTTCACACAGTCCGTAAACTGCTTCTTCGATAAACTGCGGGCTCTTGTGCTCAATACCGTACCATTTTTCGTAAGTCTTGACATCTTTGATACGGAAATCTGCGCTCAGGTCGATGATCTTAACCTTTGATAAGATTTCTTCATTAACTAATGATGCACACAGTCCCTGTGGAGTTGCTGTGAAAATCACATCTACCTGATCTGCAAGTTGTTCCATATTATCATCTAAACATACCGCATCTACGATCTGAAACATATTGCGGTATACATCTGCATATTTCTTATCAATATAGCTTCTTGAGCCAAACCATTTAATTTCTACGTCTTTATGTCCTGTTAAAATGCGAACCAGTTCTCCTCCGGCGTAACCGGTAGAACCGATGATTCCTGCTTTAATCATGTAAACCATCCTTTCGTAAATGCCGTATTTGTGTATAGATAGGCATAATCATAAATACTATAAACCCATTAATCCCTATTGTAAAGGGGTTCGCGGGAATTGGGGGAATGTTTTTTTGATTGGTGCGGGGACGCTCCTGCGCGAAATATGTTTGCACGCAACCGCGCTTGCGCTTGCCATGCATGCCTAAAGAAATATCCAGTGGATATTTCTTCGGCGCGTCTCAAACGCAGCGGTACTAGGCTCGGCTTTGCTTACGCTCGCCTTGCCAAGTGCCGGCATTTTCGAGGGGTTGCTTAGCAAAGATATTTCGCGCAGGAGCTGTGCACTGACGAATGGAAACATTTTCCGATTGGTTTAGTATACATGGTTTTATTTTGGAAAGCAAGTGGTTTTTTGATTTTTATGCATGTTTCTGTGTATTTTTATGTATAATTTCTTATTTTTATGCATTTATATTTATTTTTATGCATTGTTATGCATTTTTATTATTATAAGATGCATTAGGTCTGTATTCTTTTTATTGACTATTTCAGGAAAATTCAGTTAGTATTAAGGAAGTGATTGTAAAGGAGTTGTTATTTTATGGAACGGGATCTTACTTCGGGGAGTGTTTTTCGGAATGTGATTTATTTTTCGCTGCCTTATTTTTTATCTTATTTTTTGCAGACGCTTTATGGGATGGCGGATCTTTTTATTGTTGGGCAGTTTGATGGGGTTGCCAGTACAACAGCGGTTTCGATTGGGAGCCAGGTGATGCATATGTTGACGGTGATGATCGTGGGGCTTGCGATGGGGGCTACGGTTTCAATCGGGCAGTCTATTGGAGCGGGCGATAAGAAAAGGGCTTCTGTGTTTGTGGGAAATACGGTGATTTTGTTTATGGGGATTTCTCTGGTGCTGGCGGTTTTGCTTCTGTTTTTTGTGAAGCCGGCTGTTGCCGTGATGTCTACACCTGCGGAGGCTGTGTCAGGAACGGCAGCTTATCTGACGATCTGTTTTCTCGGGATTCCTTTTATTACGGCGTATAATGTGATCAGTTCGATTTTCCGCGGACTGGGGGATTCTAAAAGTCCGATGTATTTCATCGCAGTTGCGTGTGCGGTGAATATTATACTGGATTATCTGTTTATCGGATTTTTCCATCTGGGAGCTTCCGGTGCTGCGCTTGGCACAACACTTTCCCAAGCGTGCAGTGTTCTGTTTGCACTGATTGCCATTAAACGTAAGCAGACCGGACTTTCTCTTTCCGGAGACTGTTTCCGCCCACAGAAAAAACCGCTTGGCAAAATTCTGAATATTGGGATTCCGGTAGCGCTTCAGGACGGATTTATTCAGATTGCTTTCTTTGTTATTACGATCATTGCCAACCGGCGCGGACTGAACGCAGCCGCTGCTGTCGGCATTGTGGAAAAAATCATCAGCTTTTTGTTTCTGGTTCCGTCTTCCATGCTTTCGACTGTTTCTGCACTCGCAGCTCAGAATATCGGTGCCGGAAAGTATGATCGTGCAAAGCAGACGCTTCGCTATGCCATGATGATCGCCATTGGATTTGGTCTGGTCGTCTCTATATTGATCCAGTTTATCGCAGCTCCGGTTGTCGGACTTTTCACTGCAGACGCAGCCGTTATTCTTCTCGGCGCGCAGTACATTCGCGGATATATCTGGGATTGTATTTTTGCCGGCGTTCATTTCAGTTTCAGCGGATACTTCTGTGCATGCGGAAAATCTGGAATTTCATTTTTACATAACCTGATCGCTATTTTGTGCGTGCGTATTCCGGGTGTTTATCTGACTTCAAAAATTTTCCCACATACACTGTTTCCGATGGGACTCGCAACCGCTACCGGCTCCTTATTGTCTGTGATCATCTGCATCATTGCTTACCGATGGTTATGTGAAAAATCTGGAAAATAGAATACAGGATCGGACTCTTACGGATTTCTCCAGATCATCAAAAATGGTGACTCACTACGAGCCACCATTTTTGATGATCACTTATCTGATATGCGCTTCTTCATGTGCAAGCAGCCATTCTTTCTTTTCAAGTCCACCGGCATATCCGGTCAGGCTTCCGTCGCTTCCGATGACCCGGTGACAGGGAATAATCACAGAGATCGGATTATGTCCGACCGCACCTCCGACTGCCTGCGGCGAGATACTTTTCGCGCCCCGTTTTACTGCAAGGATCTTTGCGATCTTTCCATAAGTAATGGTACATCCATATGGGATTTTTGCGATAATCTTCCATACTTCTTTTCGGAAATCACTTCCTGCAGGTGCAAGAGGAAGTTCTTCCGGATCCGGATCCTGCCCTGCAAAATACCGATCCAGCCAGTACTCTGCCTGATCCAGTACCGGCAAGTCTTTCTTCTCCTCAAAATCTTCTATAATCTTGTCCATATAGTATTTCTGTCCTTCAAACCATGCACCGACAAGTACATCCTCCCTTGCTCCAAGCGTAATTTTCCCGATCGGCGAATCATAGTAGCTTACATACAGCATTTTTCATTCTTCCCCTTTTTCATCCGTCCTGATACCTATGTTTTTGAGGATTGCGAGAGTGCAAAGCACGTAGCAATCTGGTATCAAAGGGGTCAAAATACCTTTGGACCCCAACATCTTAAAAATAAAAACAAAATTCCTTAACTTTTGTACCATTCAAATTATAAAATGGAGATTTTTTCCTGTCAATCTTCTTATCCGCGAATTTGTCCATTTCCAAAGATCACATACTTTTTCGTGGTAAGGGCTTCCTGCCCCCAGTCGCTTTCCTATGCCCAAGCGATCCACTCATCAATCTGCCTTGCCGCTTCGTCTCCCCGGATCTCTACCCCTTTTGCCGAAAGCCGGTCACAGATCACCGGAAACGCCTCCTCTGCAATTTTCCGGATTCTGTTTTCATTTAGAAGAAGCCGGTCGATCAGTGGCTCTGTCATCTTATTTTTTCTTGCAAGCATAATATCCTTTTGGTTTTCTTCTATTATATATGCCTGTTTGACAGAACCAGCCGGCTTCTCACTGATTCCAAGGACATTTTTCCCGATACCGACTGCACCGGAAGATACTACGATTATTTCTTTTCCTTTAGGGTGGCTCTTAATTCCATTTCGTTTTTCCTCTTTTCAATTCATATTCTTAGTAGGTATAAATAAAAGAAGCAGAAAAAGAGTATGCGGCGATACCTTTTCTGCTTCTTTTTTCACTACCGAATCATAATACTTCAATGACATATGTTATTCTTATTCATTTTATGCATATCACTCATCTCGCCGGTCCCTTTCTTCCTTTAGCGTGTTACCTTGTTACTTTTTGTTATATTTTACGGATTTTTGTGCAAATGTCAAGTATTTTCCTTATTTATCTTTATATTTTCTGTTTAATCTTCTTCTATCCTTCTTTTTTCTTATTACTCTCTTTCCTTTTTTATACATAATTATGCATATTTTATGTATATTTTTACTTTTATTTGCATAAAAATAACATTTTTAAAAGTTTTTTCATTTTATTATTGCATAAATATAAAAAATGGTGTATAGTGGGTTGTGAATTGAATACAAAAGAAAATTTTTAGGAGGTTTATATACAATGAAAGAAAAAGTAGTTCTTGCATATTCTGGTGGTCTTGATACTACCACACTGATCCCTTGGTTAAAGGAGACATTTGATTATGAAGTAATCTGCTGCTGTATCGACTGCGGACAGGGCGAAGAGCTGGATGGTCTTGATGAAAGAGCAAAACTCGCAGGTGCTTCTAAATTATACATCGAAGATATCACTGATGATTTCTGTGACAACTATATTATGCCATGTGTACAGGCAAATGCTGTTTACGAAAATGCATACCTTCTCGGAACTTCTATGGCTCGTCCGGCAATCTCCAAGAGACTTGTTGAAGTAGCAAGAAAAGAAGGTGCTACTGCTATCTGCCACGGTGCTACCGGAAAAGGAAATGACCAGATCCGTTTCGAGCTTTCTATCATGGCTCTTGCCCCGGATCTTAAGATCATCGCTCCTTGGAGAATGACAGATCTGTGGACACTTCAGTCGCGTGACGATGAGATCGCTTACTGTAAAGCTCACGGAATCGATCTTCCGTTTGACGCAAGCCACAGCTATAGCCGTGACCGTAACTTATGGCACATCAGCCACGAAGGACTGGAACTTGAAGATCCATCCTGCGAACCAAATTACGCTGATCTTCTTGTTCTTGGAAATACACCGGAAAATGCACCGGATGAAGATGAATATGTAACTATGACATTTGAAGAAGGTGTTCCGAAGACAATCAACGGCGAAGCCATGAAGGTTTCTGATATCATCCGCAAACTCAACGAACTTGGCGGCAAGCATGGTATCGGTATCGTTGATATCGTTGAGAACCGTGTTGTTGGTATGAAATCCCGTGGTGTTTATGAAACTCCTGGTGGAACAATCCTGATGGAAGCTCACAAACAGCTTGAAGAACTGGTTATCGACCGTGCTACCATGGAAGTTAAGAAAGATCTTGGCAACAAACTCGCTCAGGTTGTATACGAAGGAAAATGGTTCACACCACTTTGTGAAGCTCTTCGTGCTTTCGTAAAATCTACCCAGAAATATGTTACAGGTGAAGTTAAATTCAGACTTTACAAAGGAAATATCATTAAAGCCGGAACTACTTCTCCATACTCACTTTACAATGAATCTCTGGCAAGCTTCACAACTGGTGATATGTACGATCATCATGATGCAAGCGGATTCATCACTCTGTTCGGACTTCCGCTGAAGGTTCGTGCGATGAAGAATCTTGAGGTAAACAATAAATAATTGTATATCCCAATACTGACAGATTTAAAGGACGTTGATATGAAATTATCAGCGTCCTTTTTCTGAACATCTTAAACAGAAAAATACCATTCTTCCTGTTCTTCATTCCATGCAGTACGTATTTTTCTATCTTCAAAAAGCTGAATAGAATTTTTCGTCCATATACTTCAATCTCCTCGAAATATGTGCTTTACATTTTAACATGAAAAAAGGTGTTTATCTACATGAAATGTAAGTTTCACTCCAACAGGCTCGTCAGGCATAAAATGTCATTTTTATAATTATGCTATAGTAGTTATCAGCCATTTATGATTCATATAAAGGCATATCCACCCCGTATTCTCTATCAATCCCCATACAGATCTGCTCAAATATCTGATTTGGCAGATATACACCTTACTTTCCGCTTTCAGGCAGCTCTCCCAGTGATAGTTTCCCCGGCACAACGCAGTTCCAAGACCGGGAGACACGCGCAAAGTGAGATCATATTTCAGGCGATACTCCCCTGGTTTTATTTCGGGAAGTTCCTTACAAAATTGCAGATCTGGCATGAATTTCATTCCCATTTCTTCTGCTTTCTATCATTATATGACACCACAGGCACAGTCGTTCTTATTCTGTCAGTTCTTGCTCTTTAATCTTCAACCAGTCCTCTTTCCACTACATTTTCCACGGCATCCATCTGTTCCAGGATTTCTTCACGGCGTTCATCCAAAAGTAAACCTTTGTTGTATTTGTAATACATCGCACAGTCATTTTCCCGCAGGAACGCAATGCTGTACACATTACTGTTGAGTTCCGTGACAAATACTGCCATTTCCTGGCTCTCGCCGAAAGCAGATTCCAGGAATTCAAAGCAGTGATTCAGCGTTTCTAGTGTCTTATCTGCCATTTGCTCTCTCTGCTCTTCTTCGCTGTCAAATGTGGTCTTTACAGACTCAAATTCCGGAGCTTTCTGGTATTCTTCCAATTTGCATAAAATACGCTCCATACGGTGCATTTCCGCCTTTGTAAGCTGTCCGGCGGCCTTCTTCTGTTCAACTTCCCGCCTAAGAGACTGAATTTTCGCAGCAAGGACCTCTCCCGGAACTGCACCTTCCTTTTGCAATTCCTCTTTATAAGCACACAGCTGAGCAAACAGTCCCTCCACAAATTTTTCCATCTCATATTCTTCTTTAAAAAGATCTGCCATCTTTCCGACCAGGAGATTTACCACACTCAGCCGCTCATCAAACGACGCAAATTTCAAACGTTCTAAGGTATCTTTTTCATAATATCCTGCAAGGATCCGCTCCAGTCCATACTCCTTCTGATATTTTCGGTAAAGCTCCAGATAATTTGCAAAATCCTTCGCTGTCTTCCAGTGCTGGAGGTACTGATGCACAACCTCACGATCCACCTCTTTACCAAGCTTTTCATAAACCTGGATCAACCTTGACAGGTCTTCCCATCCTCTGGCTGTGACAAACATTTTTCCATCTACTGTATTTTCCATACGATAGAAATTCTCTTTTCGAAGTTCCAGATAAGAAAGCACTGCAGGATGGATTCCAACCTGATACGCATATTCCTTCCAGACATCAAAATCAGCTTCCACATCGATCCGCTTGATCCGGTCCAGTGTCACCACATCAAATTCCCGCACCGACTTATTATATTCCGGCGGATTCCCTGCCGCCACAATGATCCATCCATCCGGCACACTCTGATTACCAAACATCTTGCACTGTAAAAACTGCAGCATAGTCGGCGCCAACGTCTCTGAAACACAGTTGATCTCATCGATAAACAGGATTCCCTCTTTCATGCCGCTCTGCTTTATCTTTTCATATACAGCAGCAATGATCTCACTCATCGTATACTCGGTTACCGAATACTCTTTTCCACCGTAGATCTTTGTCTGAATAAACGGAAGCCCGATCGCACTCTGTCTGGTATGGTGCGTGATCGTATACGCAACCAGTCCGATCTCACATTCCCTTGAAATCTGCTCCATGATCTGTGTTTTTCCAATTCCCGGAGGTCCCATCAGAAGGATCGGTCTCTGATGGATTGCCGGAATCTGATATTCTCCATATTCATCCTTCATCAGGTATGCCTGCACCGCATCCTTGATTTCCTGTTTTGCACGTTTAATATTCATCTATTTCTCACTCCTCTCAAATCTTCTTCATCCAGAACCAGTTTCATCGCCCACGGCGGAACTTCCTGTTCTTCTGCCCCGTCGTCCATAAATACAAACGCGGTCTGGTACAGAGGCATTTTCTGCGGATAAATCCCCTGTCCATCGGTAAAATAGATCACACCCTTCAGTTCAGTGAACCGGTGCGTCGCGATCAGATCATCAATATAGGCAAACGCCGGTCTGAAATCCGTTCCACCTTCCCCGGCAAGATCCAGCTTTTCCATATATTCCTGTAATTCTTCTTTACAGGTAATCTTCCTGTCCGACTGCACCTGGTCATCACATTGTATAATGTGGATATTGACTCTCTGAAAAAAGCTCCCTGCTTCACTTAAAATGCCATAGGTCTCCTCCAGAAATTTTTTTACCAGATCTCCTGAACAGGACATGGAAGTATCGATCACGATTGCAAAATCCTCCACTTTTTTCACTTCTTTCCATTCCTGTGGCTCGATCAGAGGCATATTTCCATAAAGGCGCAGTCCATAACTGTAAAATACATAATCAAAGCTGTCATCATCCACGGTAACCTCTTCCTTCAGCACAGCAAATTTATGCAAAAAGCTGCGGTAGTCATATCGCTGTCGGTTCTCAACCCGGACCTGATCCAGAAAATGCCCGGTATTTGATGCTGCTTCTTTCGAAAAAGTTTCCATATCGGTCTGCATTTTCTCGCTGATATCCTGCCACCTCTGGTTCATTTCGCTTTGTTTTTCATCATCTTCATCTTTTGCCCAGTACTTGTGATCATCCACGGTAAATTCCCGGACCATGCGCTCCATCTCTCTGTCCGAAAGCTTCCATCTTACCAGTACTCCATAAATTTTTTCCGCTGTAAATACCTTGATTTCCTCTTTCAGATCCCGGTAGGTTCTCTGTCTGATCCAGGACTGGCTTTTTCGTATATTCTGAAGGTTCCAGTCGTCAATCACAGATTCTACCGCAATATCCGCCGCCAGGTTCCATACAAGCTCTTCCCGTCCATTTCTGCGAAATACATGTCGGAAAATGCAGTGCAGAACCAGATGTAGATAGGCGCGGTTTACCTCGATCCGGTTCTGCCTGTACTCACCTCCCAGCATCTGCCCGTTAAAATACATTGTCTCTCCGTCTGTAGCAAGAAGGTCTACCGAAAAATCCTGTACATAATAAAACGCCGAAAGCGCCACATCCATAAATCTCATCTTCATATACAGTTCGTTCCTCGTCAGAACCAGTATTTTATGTCCGATTTTTTCCAGACCCTGTTCTAATGACATTTCTTCCAATCTTTCCACCTTCTTTTACAATACAAACTTTTTCTTCTTTTTTGGGAAACTACGGTAACGCTCGTCCATCAAAATAGCTGAAATCTCGGTCTGTCCTGCATCTGCCGCATAAGTAATCGTTTTTCCCAACGCTTGTTCATCAAAATAATGCTCTCTGCAGCAAAAAAGCAGAACCTCCTGCGGATCTCCGGCGGCGATTTCGCGTCTTTCTTTCACCGCATGGATACAGCTTTCTCCAATTCCTTCCATATGCGCCTTTACATAATTTTCATAGCGCAGCTTTGCCGCATCTTCCAGCTTCCACGGATATCGCAGACGCGTCAGAGCCACACTGAAAATTGCCTCTTCCGAATCTCTTGCTTCAGAAAGTGCAAACAACCGGTCGTATTTTCCATAATCCAGTTCCCGCCGGTAAAAGCACTCCCTGTACTCTCCACCGGAACCATAATAATGCGTCTCCACGATCCGCGCCGGCGTATTTTCCACCGCATCTGCGTAATATTCCGGAAACAGGATCTTCGTCTCCGTTCCCTGATAACGCAGTGTTGCAATGATCTGATACCGGATCTCCGTCAGAATTTCCTTAAGACAGGACTTATTTCCATCCATAAAATCAATCTCCACCTTCTCCAGACGGCATCCGGTAAATACCCCGCTCCCCATCCGCACGATTGCATCTGTCCCATGGAAAAGTTTCAGATTCATACATCCATAAAACGCATAATTTCCAATTGACTGTACGGTAGACGGAAGATGGATTTCCCTTACCATTCCACCACAGCAGAGTTCTTCCGGTTGCGCAAAACGATCATTCTCTTCATCTGTCTCTGTCTGATAAACAGATGCATTTTTCTCTTCTTCATCTTTATGCAGTGAAAATGTATATGGAGCAATGCGGATGACAGGAATTCCCTCTATCTGCTCCGGTACTTTTATGATTCCTGAATCCTGCCAGATCCTGAGAATTTCAAGTCCGTTTTCTATTTTCTGATATTGTATCTTCATAAATTTCACTCCTGAAATTGATTCTGTCTGTTCTATCCAATTAAGGATTATAGCAAAAAAAAGCAGATTTTTCCATTATCCGCTTCACACAATATATCGAAATCTCACGAAATATATCGTTATGGACAAAATTATTTACATATCTATAGAATTCCTTTATTCTATAGTTAGATAGTCGGTATGAATATTGGAAGGAGGTTCTTATGTATGATGTCAGGCATGTATTAAGAAAAGCTGGTCTTCGTTCCACGTACTCTGGTTATAACTATCTTGCTTCAGCAGTCGCCCTCGTTCTCAAAGATCAGGAATTTTACCTGAAGAATGTAACCTCTAATCTTTACCGCGTTGTCGGTGAGCAGTATGGCGTTTCCAACATGTGTGTTGAAGCCGCCATCCGTACAATGATCAACAGTTATTGGAATCAGAATTCCAATAAAATTTTAAGCCCGCTGCTTGGTTATCCTGTATTTGACAAACCGACCGCATCCGAATTTATTTCGATGCTGGCTGATTATATCCAGGATCATTCCTCTCGTTAATTATTAGATACTGGTAGAACTTATGCATTATCGTATATCAGCATGGTATATACAGAATAACGTTAGTAGGCTGACATTTAAAAAAGGTGCAGCCTATGAGGTCGCACCTTTTTTATCAAACCGGATTTTCATAATTGGGGACGTTTTTCCATACGCGCTGTTTTAATTGCCACAACTACTATTTGAATCCGTATCAAACTCCGGATTGATTGCATAAAAGTTCTTACTGTTCAGATTATCCTGCACGATCCTTAAACTTTCTCCAAATCTTTGGTAATGTACAATTTCCCGCTTTCTTAAAAAACGAATCGGATCACATACTTCCGGGTCTTTTACAAGCCTTAAAATGTTGTCATACGTCGTCCTGGCTTTCTGTTCTGCTGCAACCTCATAAGAACAACATAGGCGAAAAGCCTTATAAACACGTTGTTTTTCGTGGTACAGGCTTTCCCTAGCTGCGATTGCATAAGGACAAAAAGTATATTATATAGAAGATAAAGCAAACTATCCTGCAAAAAATTCCATAGTTTCGATAGACCGGACGTTCAGAAATGAGCGTCTATTTTTTTAACCAAAATCACGAAAGGAGGATTTACAACGATATGAAAAAGATTATGAACCGTCTGCTTGCTGGCGTACTAAGTCTGGCTGCGGTATTCGCCACCTTACCAGCTTCACAGGTACAGGCTGCGGAGAAGCAATACTGGACAGACGCACAGGAAAAGGCAGGCTATGTAGAAAAAGTCATGAATGATGGCAGTATCGGTTCTACATTCCATGAGGGCATTATGCAGGTGGAGGGAGAAACCGCCTACTGTATTGACATCAACACAGATTTTCAGTCCGGCTACAAAACTCGTTCGGACGCAAGTTCCCGTATGAGTGCCGACCAGATTGCTGACGTTGCCCTCTCACTGGAATACGTCAAACAGTATGCAGCCAGCCACAAGGAGCTGAATTACAAACAGGTCTATCTATTGGAGCAATGCGTTGTCTGGCAGCGTTTGAGCGTACATTTAGGATGGAACTGCGACAATGTACGAGCTGCCTATGACGAGGTATCCAAAGAGGTACAAGACGAGGTATACGCTGGCGCAAAGGCATTTGTAAAAGCCAACAAAGGACGCTACGACTGCGGCGGCTATATCTATTCCGGCGACGGGCAGGAATTAGGACAGTTCTGGGCGAAGCTGGATGTGGGAAATGCGGCACTTCAAAAGGTGTCCTCCAATCCCACCATTACCAACGGAAACAACAGCTATTCCCTCGCTGGTGCGACGTATGGTGTCTTTGCTGATAAAGGCTGCAAGGAACAGCTTGCCACCCTTACGACAGATAAGGACGGGAACACCGAAGCGGTGGAGGTAAAGGCTGGTAACGTCTATATCAAAGAGCAGTCCGTTCCGGCGGCAGGTTTCCAATTAGACAAGACGGTATATCCCTTGACCGTCAAAGCTGGCGAAACATCCACCTTGAAAGTCAGCGATACACCCAAAGTCACAACCACATTGATTGAGCTTTTTAAGATAGACATGGAAACATCAAAGGGAGCGGCACAAGGGGCAGCTTCTTTGGAGGGTGCAGAGTTTATCTGGAATTATTATGATGGGTACTACAACAAAGACAACCTGCCAGCAAAGCCGACCCGTTCATGGACGACAAAGACCGTAGCTGAAAAAGGCAGTGACGGAGCGACCCATTACATCACAAAGCTGACAGATAGTTATAAGGTATCCGGCGACAGCTTCTACTTACAGGATGGCGTACCATGCCTGCCGCTTGGAACACTGACCGTATCTGAAAGTAAGAGTCCGACAGGCTACTTATTAGAGGGTGCGTATATGCAGGCAGGTGGCAGTGAGGAACAGATTAAGGGAATGTATCTGGCACAGATCACCGAAGATGGGGAGCTGGCGGTACTTACAGGCAGCAACCAGTATTCCGTATCCGACAAGGTTATCCGTGGCGGCGTAAAAGTCCAGAAGCGTGACTTTGAAACAAAGGACACGAAGCCACAGGGCGGTGCAACATTAAAAGATACGGAGTTCACCATCACCAGCCTAAATGAGAACGCTGTGCTGGTGGATGGCAAGCTCTACAACAAAGGCGAGGTTGTGAAAACCATCCTTACAGGCATTGACGGTATTGCTTCTACGGCTGCGGATACACTGCCTTACGGAACATACCGCATTGATGAAAGCAAGAGTCCGGCAGGCTACTTGACGACAGGTGCGGTTTCCCGTGAATTTACCATTAAGGAAAATGGCAAAATCGTGGATTTGACTGGTGCGGAACAATCCATCTACAACCAGATCAAGCGTGGCGACATTGAGGGTGTGAAAATCAGCGACGGTACACACAAGCGTCTTGCTGACGTTCCGTTCCGCATTACCAGCAAGACCACAGGTGAGAGCCACGTTGTCGTGACTGATAAAAACGGACAGTTCTCTACCGCTTCTGACTGGGTATCCCATAAGCAGAATACCAACAGGGGCAAGACCAGGGAGGACGGTATCTGGTTCGGTACGTCTGAACCGGACGACTCCAAAGGTGCGCTGCTGTACGATACCTACAAGATTGAGGAATTGCGCTGCGACAGTAATAAGGGGTTTAAGCTCATTCCGGCTTTTGAGATTGTGGTTTCCAGAGATAAGGTAGTCATTGACTTGGGAACGCTCACGGACGACTACGAAAAAGAAATCTCTATCCATACCACCGCTGCGGATAAAGCCACGGGTGAGAAATCAATCATTGCCGGAAAAGAGGTCACGATTGTGGATACGGTCACGCTGGACGGTCTGAAAAAAGGCACAAAGTACCAGCTCAAAGGCTGGCAGATGGTAAAGGACGAAAACACCGAGCTTCTTGTTGATGGTGAGCGTGTGGAGAGTGAATACACATTCACCGCTGATAGCGAGGAAATGAAAGTCAAGGTGGAATATACGTTCAATGCTTCTGCGCTTGGCGGTAAAGACTTGGTTACTTTTGAAGAATTGTACGACTTATCTAACAAGAACGAGCCTGTCAAAGTGGCTGAACACAAGGACATTGAGGACGACGGGCAGACGGTATCCATCAAAGAGCGTGTTATTAAAATCCATACCACTGCTGCGGACAAAGCCACGGGCGAGAAAGTAATCGTTGCTGGCAAAGAGGTCACAATCGTGGATACGGTCACGCTGGACGGTCTGGAAGTGGGTACAAAATACCAGCTCAAAGGCTGGCAGATGGTAAAGGATGAAAACACCGAGCTTCTCATGGATGGCAAGCGTGTGGAGAGTGATTATACATTTACTGCCGACAAAGAAGAAATGAAAGTGGAGGTCACCTTTACATTCAACGCTTCTGCCCTTGGCGGCAAGAACTTGGTGACGTTTGAGGAACTCTACGACGTAACCAATCCCGACAAGCCTGTAAAGGTTACGGAGCATAAAGACATTGAGGACGAGGGGCAGACGGTTCTTATCACAGAGCGCATAATCAAAATCCATACCACAGCCACTAGCAAAGACGGTGAAAAAGTCATAGAAGCTGGCAAAGAGGTCACAATCGTGGATACGGTCACGCTGGATGGTCTGGAAGTAGGTACAAAATACCAGCTCAAAGGCTGGCAGATGATAAAGGATGAAAATGCCGAGCTTCTCATTGACGGGAAACGTGTAGAAAATGACTACACATTCACCGCTGCCGACACCAAAATGGAGGTGGAAATTTCCTTTACGTTCGACGCTTCAAAGTTGGGCGGCAGGCAGCTTGTGACCTTTGAGGAACTCTACGACATCACCAATCCCGACAAGCCTGTAAAAGTCACAGAACATAAGGACATCACAGACAAGGGGCAGACGGTCACAATCAAGGAAGTGCCGGAAACACCTGCGCCCGAAGAACCAAAGAAACCGGAATCACC
Organism: Coprococcus sp. AF51-11b1; assembly: GCF_027682785.1. Classification (NCBI taxonomy): domain Bacteria; kingdom Bacillati; phylum Bacillota; class Clostridia; order Lachnospirales; family Lachnospiraceae; genus Coprococcus; species Coprococcus sp. AF51-11b1. The sequence continues at coordinate 136,245 of NZ_JAQCZB010000009.1, forward strand.
AGACACACCGAGCCATAAGGTGACGGACTCCCCCAAAACGGGTGATAACACCAATGTGGCTGCCTTTGCTGTCCTGCTTGGACTCTCTGCGGCTGGTCTTGCTTTTGCAGCCTATAAGAAACGCCGTTCCATGAAGCATGACAGTGATAAATAAAGTGTGAGGTGACTGCCTATGAAGCTGCATACACGCTCACCGCCTGCCGGGGTGATTCAAACTGCCGCATATAACCTTTACACTGTTTCTTTTCTGTCAATCGTCTTTTTGATTGATAGAAAAAAACAGTCCACTAGGGGGTATGGGGGATTGTAGCTCCCCCATGCTCTTTCCTTAAAGCTACGCACATAAAAAGAAAAGAGGTAAAAACATATGGAATTAAAACACGTAATCCCTAACATGGAAAAGACATTCGGAAACTTGGAATATGCCGGAGAGGGCAAGACCGAGCAGCGTCGGGTAAACGGGCGCATGACGGTCATTTCCCGAAGTTTCAATCTGTATTCTGACGTACAGAGAGCCGACGACATTATTGTTGTCCTGCCTGCTTCTGCCGGAGAGAAAAATTTTGAGGTAGAGGAAAAGGTAAAACTTATCAACCCGAAAATCACGGCTGACGGTTACAAAATCGGCACTCGTGGATTTACCAACTATATCCTGTCCGCTGACGACATGGTGAAAGCATAAGGAGGTCAAGAGATTATGAGATTAGCAAACGGAATTATCATTGACAAGGAAAAGACTTTCGGGGTGTTGAAATTCTCTGCCCTTAGACGTGAGGTACACATCCAGAATGAAGATGGTACGGTATCCGAGGAAATTAAGGAGCGCACCTATGATTTGAAGTCCAGAGGACAGGGGCGCATGATACAGGTGAGTATCCCGGCTTCTGTGCCTTTGAAAGAATTTGACTACAACGCCGAGGTGGAGATCATCAACCCTGTGGCAGACACGGTGGCAACCGCCACGTTTCAAGGGGCAGATGTTGACTGGTACATCAAAGCCGACGACATTGTATTGAAGAATAAAGGCGGTCAGCCAGTAGCCAGCCCACAGAACCATAATCAGCAGCCACAAGGCAAAAAATAACAGAAAGGACTAAGCCATGAGGAATTTTCAAAGAAAAGGCAACCGTATCCGAGCCAGTGACAGGTCGCTGGTGGTGCGCTCATTGGGCGGTCGGCTGGCGTGCCTGTTCCTTGCGGTCGTGCTGCTTTTGAATATCAACACGCTGCTGCATACGGACTGGAACACGGTTTCGCTCTTTCAGAATGGCAGCATTAAGCTCACGGTCACGCCCTACATGATAGTATCTCTCATAGTAGCGGTGCTGGTGTGCGGCTTGTCTGCGTTCCTGTACGCCCGCTACCAGCCGGACAGGATAAAACAGCTCTGTCACCGTCAAAAGCTGTCACGGATGATATTGGAAAATGGTTGGTATGAGTCCGAGCAGTCACAGGATGGCGGATTTTTCAAAGACCTGCCAGCCAGCAGGTCAAAGGAGAAAATCACCCACTTTCCCAAAGTGTACTACCGCCTAGATAATGGACTCATTCACATACTGGCAGAAATCACGCTGGGTAAATATCAAGACCAGCTCCTGCACTTGGAAAAGAAGCTGGAAACAGGCTTGTACTGTGAGCTGGTTTCCAAAGAACTGAAAGACAGCTTTGTGGAATATGTGCTGCTCTATGACACCATTGCCAACCGTATTACCATAGACGAGGTACAGGCGGCAGGTGGCAGCCTGCGGCTCATGAAAAATGTCTATTGGGAATATGACAAGCTCCCCCATATGCTCATTGCTGGCGGCACTGGCGGCGGTAAGACCTATTTTATCCTTACCATCATAGAAGCACTCCTGCGTACCAACGCCAAACTGTATGTGCTTGACCCGAAGAACGCCGACCTTGCCGACCTGTCCGCTGTCATGCCCGAAGTCTATTACCGCAAGGAAGAAATTACGGAATGTATTGATAGGTTCTATGATGGCATGATGGAACGAAGCGAAACCATGAAGCTCATGGACGGTTACAAGACGGGGGAAAACTATGCCTATTTAGGTCTGCCGCCCCACTTCCTCATTTTTGACGAGTATGTGGCGTTTATGGAAATGCTGACGACAAAGGAAAACGCTTTGGTCTTGAATAAACTGAAACAGATTGTCATGCTTGGGCGGCAGGCAGGCTATTTTCTTATTCTCGCCTGCCAGCGACCCGACGCAAAATACCTTGGCGACGGTATCCGTGACCAGTTCAATTTCCGTGTGGCACTTGGCAGGATGTCAGAGCTTGGGTATTCTATGATGTTCGGTGAGGTGGACAAAAACTTTTTCTTAAAGCAGATCAAAGGGCGTGGCTACGTGGATACGGGAACAAGCGTCATATCAGAGTTTTACACTCCCCTCGTACCAAAAGGGCATGACTTTTTAATGGTGATTGGGGAGCTGGCAGGAAAGGAGGTGAAAAAAGAAGCTACGGGAACATCCCCATAGCTTTAACGTAACTTCAATATGTCGTTTGGCGTGCAGTCAAGAAATTCACACAATCTGGCAAGTATCGCAAGGTCTACTCTGGTGACTTTGCCCTTGCAGTAATTATTGAGCTGTGTGCGTTGGAGCTTACAGGCTTCACATACCTTGTTCTTGCTGATATTCTTCTCTTTCAAGAGCCGCTCTAAATCAATGTATACCATCATTCTTTTACACCCGTCCTTTTGGTTAAATTATATATACAACTGTATTGAAAAATAAGATGTATTACAGTACACTGTATGTATATACAGGGTAAAGGAGTATTCTGGATGGGCAGGAAGAAATCAATCGTTCTTGCCGCTGTATCTATTGTGGCAGTCATAGCGGCAGATTATTTACAGAATGGACGGGAAATGTCAGTTTACAACAGCCGTTCCTTTACGGCAGGAGCTTATAAGGAAGAACACCTTATTATCGTGGTGAACAGGCTGTATATCCCCGACAAAATGGATTGTGCAAGGGAGATCGTCAGAAAATGCAGGAAAAACAACTTCGGCAACATACTGTTCAGCTATGATTATGGTATCCCCAATGAGCTGCACGCTTCGGTGTACTTATCTGAACATGACGTAAAACGAGGTGAACCCGTATTCAGACTTAGTTACACAGTAAAAGGGGGTACTCTGACCGACTATAACATTGTGGACAATCCACAGGAGTTTGAATTGGTGATTGAATAAAAACGACCAAAGGCAGGACGGACAGGCGGCGTGCGAAGCGAAAGCCGCTGGTTCGTCCTAGCCGTGTTGGGGCGGCTTGCCGCCACAACCATTCGCCCCCGGTATCTAACAGGGGGGCACAAATACAATAGGAAACAGTCAAAGAAGTTGGGAAAGTCCTTGTAAATCAAGGATTTTTTCTACTTTCAGAGGATGTCAACTGGAACGCTTCTAGTTGACACTTTTTCCAGAATGGAGGGATTTTTACTGAATGATACAGAATGGAATACGGATTTAAAAGAAAAACGGCTGGCATATGGCGTTTCACAAAATAAGCTGGCGGTGGCGGCTGGAATTACAAGGCAGTATCTTGGGAAGATAGAGTCCGGCGGTGCTGCTCCCAGCGAGGAAATTAAAGAAAACCTGCTGCAAGCTCTGGAACGGTACAATCCAGAAACACCGCTTACCATGCTGTTTGATTATGTGCGGATACGCTTTCCCACCACAGACGTGAGGTTTGTGGTTGAAACCATCCTTAAATTAAAGCTGGATTTTATGATACATGAGGACTTTGGCTTCTACTCCTATCCAGAGCATTACTACATGGGGGATATATTCGTCTTGGTTTCCCCCGAACAGGAAAAGGGGGTGCTGCTGGAACTGAAAGGAAAAGGCTGCCGCCAGTTTGAAAACTTCCTGCTGGCACAGCATAGGAACTGGTACGACTTCTTCACGGACGCTCTCTGCGAGGGCGGCGTGTTCAAGCGGATAGACCTTGCAATCAATGATATGGTTGGGATACTGGACATTCCAGAGCTGACCGCTAAATGTAGGAATGAGGAATGTATTTCCGTATTCCGAAGTTTCAAGTCCTACCGCTCCGGCGAGCTGGTGCAGAGCCACGAGGAAAACAAGTCCGGCATGGGGCACACGCTCTATATCGGTTCGCTGAAATCAGAAGTCTACTTCTGTGTGTATGAAAAAGCTTACGAGCAGTACGTGAAATACGACATCCCTGTTGAGGAAACGCCTGTCAAGAACCGCTTTGAAATCCGCTTGAAGAATGAGCGAGCTTACTATGCGGTGCGTGACCTGCTGACCTACTATGACGCTGAACGCACTGCGTTTTCCATCATCAACCGCTATGTGCGGTTTGCCGATAAGGACGAAACAAAGCGACGGAGCGAATGGCAGACAAATGACCGCTGGGCGTGGTTTCTCGGTGAGGGGCGTGGGCGGCTGAAACTGACGACCGAACCCGAACCGTACAATTTCCAGCGTACCTTAAACTGGCTGGCAAGGCAGGTCGCCCCTACCTTACAGGTAGCGGAAAAACTGGATAAACAGAATAACACGACAATCATTAAAGACATGGTGAAAAATGCGAAGCTCTCCGACCGATTGGAAAAGGTCTTGCAGCAGCTCTCTGTCACCGTGGAAGATATGACTGTCAAGGACAAGGAGGTATAAAAAATGTGGCACATATTGTTTGACCTGCTGCTGGTATCGGCAGGCATGGGAATGGGCGTGGTGCTTATGTGTATCCTGCAAGTCGGGAAAGAAGCGGACACCCACTTAGAAAAAATGGAAAGGAGCAATGAAAAATGAACTTTGGACAGAACCTTTACAACTGGTTTTTGAGTAACGCTCAGAGCCTTGTGCTAATGGCAATCGTGGTGATTGGCATTTACTTAGGCTTTAAGAGAGAATTTAGCAAGCTGATTGGCTTTCTGGTGATTGCCTTAATCGCTGTCGGTCTGGTATTTAATGCCGCTGGTGTGAAAGACGTACTCTTAAACCTGTTCAACAAGATTATCGGAGCTTAAAATCAAGGGTTTGCGCCTGTCGCAAACCTACCCAATAAAAGGATGTGATTCATAACAATGTTTGAAATGAGATTATATATCCTCAACACCACAAAGCCTTATAGCGACGACGAGGACGAGTATACAGGTGCATGGTTTCCCTGCCCTGTAACCTTTGAGGAAATCAAGGAAAAGTTAGGCGTGGAAAAAGAGGAAGATTTTGAAATTGAGGACTACGAGCTGCCCTTTTCCCTAAGTCCTGATATGCCCCTTTGGGAAATCAACGCCCTGTGCCGCATGGTGCAGGAAATCGAGGGCACGCCCCTTGGCAATGAATTAAGCGATATACAGGCAAAGTGGTTTCACAACATCAGCGACTTTTTCGACCACAAGGACGAGATACGCCACTATGATGTGCCGGACTCCGCTTCTCTTGCAGAATACCTTGTCATGGAGGAACGCCGCTTCGGGGAGCTGCCGCCGGAACTTATGAAGCACATAGACTTCATTTCCTACGGTCATGAGCTGGAACAAAGCGACGAATACCTCTTTACGACCAGCGGCGTATTCCGCTATCGGTAAGGCGGTGGCTGCCTTTGGAGGAAATGCGTATCTATATTGCCAACCTTGGCAAGTACAACGAGGGGGAGCTTATAGGCGACTGGTTCACGCCGCCTGTGGACTACGACGAGATGGCAGAACGGATTGGCTTGAATGACCGATACGAAGAATACGCCATCCATGACTATGAGCTGCCCTTTGAAATCGACGAGTACACGCCCATTGAGGAAGTCAACCGCCTGTGCGCTATGGTGGAAGAACTGGACTATCCGCTGGATGAGGTGATTGACGACCTGCTCTGCCATTTTTGCAGCGTGGAGGAACTCTACGACCACAAGGACGACATCATCCAGTACCCTTGCGACAACATGGTGGACGTTGCCTACCACTTGATTGACGAGTGCGGCGTTCTGGGCGAGATACCCGACCGATTGCGTAACTACATAGACTATGAAGCCTTTGCCCGTGACATTGACTTGGAGGGGTGCTTCATAGAAACCAGATACGGAGTCTTTGAGTGCCCGTATTAACAAGCTGGCAGACCTGCACAAACGTGTGATTCTGGCAGCTTATTTTAATAGCAGCAGTCTGTGAAATGCAGGCTGCTGTTTCCATTTTAGAAGAAAGGAATGGTACAAAACATTGAAGAAAATAAGAAGCTATACCAGCATTTGGAGCGTGGAAAAGGTCATTTACGCTATCAATGACTTTCAGCTCCCGTTCCCCATCACATTCACACAGATGGCTTGGTTCGTGGTATCCCTGTTTGCGGTGATCGTATTTGCGGAGCTGCCGCCCCTAAACATGATTGACGGGGCGTTCCTCAAATACTTTGGTATCCCTGTGGCGGTGACGTGGTTCATGAGCCAGAAAACCTTTGACGGAAAGAAGCCCTACGGTTTCCTAAAATCCAGTATCAGTTACCTGCTGCGCCCGAAAGTGACCTATGCCGGAAAAGCGGTGAAGCTGAAAACGGAATTATTGAATACCGCCATAACGGCAGTTAGGAGTGATGTGTATGTTCCCCATTAAATATATCGAAAACAATCTGGTGTTCAACCATGACGGGGAGTGCTTTGCCTACTATGAGCTGATACCCTACAATTATTCGTTCCTGTCGCCGGAGGAAAAGTACATGGTACATGACAACTTCCGGCAGCTTATCGCACAGAACCGTGATGGAAAGATACACGCCTTGCAGATCAGCACCGAGTCCAGTATCCGGCAGACACAGGAACGCTCCAAAAAAGAGGTCACAGGCCGGCTCCGTGAGGTGGCTTGTGCAAAGATAGACGAACAGACCGAAGCGTTGGTTGAAATGATTGGGGAAAATCAGATTGACTACCGCTTTTTTCTTGGCTTTAAGCTGCTGGTGAACGAGGAAGAAATCAGCTTGAAGCACGCCGGAAAGTCCGCTGCTATGACTTTTGCTGATTTTCTGTACGAGGTCAACCACCAGCTCATGGGGGATTTTGTATCCATGAGCAATGATGAAATTGCCCGTTTCCAAAAGATGGAAAAACTCTTGGAGAGCAAAATCTCCCGCCGGTTCAAAATCCGGCGATTAGAAAAGCACGACTTTGGCTACCTAATCGAGCATATCTACGGGAAAACAGGTGTTGCCTATGAGGACTATGCCTACGACTTCCCGGTAAAGAAGCTGAAAAAAGAAACACTGGTAAAACGGTTTGACCTTATCCGTCCGACACGCTGCCAGATTACGGAGAACCAGCGGTACTTAAAGCTGGACAGTGAGGAACAGACGACTTATGCTGCCTACTTCACGATTAACAATATCGTCGGGGAGCTGGATTTTCCATCCAGTGAGATATTTTACTACCAGCAGCAACAATTCACGTTCCCCGTGTCCACGTCTATGAATGTGGAAATCGTCACCAACAAAAAAGCATTGACGACGGTAAGGAACAAGAAGAAAGAGCTGAAAGACTTGGACAACCACGCTTGGGAGTCCAACAACGAAACCAGCAACAACGTGGTGGACGCTCTGGACTCTGTAAATGAGCTGGAAACCACCTTAGACCAATCTAAAGAGTCCATGTATAAGCTGTCCTACGTGGTGCGTGTGGCGGCTGACAGCCTGGACGAGCTGAAACGCCGCTGTGATGAAGTCAAGGACTTTTACGACGACCTCAATGTGAAGCTGGTGCGCCCGTTCGGGGATATGCTTGGTCTGCATGGGGAATTTCTTCCAGCCAGTAAGAGGTATATCAATGACTATATCCAGTACGTGACAAGCGATTTTCTGGCAGGTCTTGGATTTGGTGCGACACAGCAGTTAGGGGAAAGCGACGGTATCTATATTGGCTACAACCTTGACACGGGCAGGAACGTCTATCTGAAACCGAGCCTTGCGGCACAGGGAGTCAAAGGCTCTGTGACAAACGCCCTTGCTGCGGCGTTCCTTGGCTCACTAGGGGGCGGTAAGTCCTTTTGCAACAACCTCATTGTTTACTATGCGGTGCTGTTCGGCGGCAGTGCGGTCATTGTAGACCCAAAATCCGAGCGTGGAAACTGGAAAGAAACGCTGCCGGAGATTGCACAGGAAATCAATATCGTGAACCTTACCAGTGAAGCGAAAAATAAAGGACTACTTGACCCTTACGTGATTATGAAGAACTTAAAAGACGCTGAAAGCCTTGCAATCGACATCCTGACCTTTTTAACAGGTATCAGTAGCCGTGATGGTGACAAGTTCCCCGTACTTAGAAAGGCAATCCGCTCTGTCACACAGGGCAAAAGGCGTGGTCTTTTGTGCGTCATTGACGAGCTGCGGAAAGAGGACACGCCTGTTGCCAACAACATAGCGGAGCATATCGAGAGCATGGTGGACTACGACTTTTCCCACCTGCTCTTTTCCGACGGTACGGTGGAACAGTCCATCAGCTTAGATAAACAGCTCAACATCATACAGGTGGCTGATTTGGTACTGCCAGACCGTGACACCAGATTTGAAGAATACACCACAATGGAGCTGCTCTCCGTGGCTATGCTTATTGTAATCAGTACCTTTGCCCTCGACTATATCCACTCTGACCGGAGCATTTTTAAGATGGTGGATTTAGATGAAGCGTGGACGTTCTTGCAGGTGGCACAGGGAAAGGCGCTGTCCAACAAGCTGATACGTGCAGGTCGTTCCATGAACGCCGCCGTTTATTTCGTGACACAGAACTCCGGCGATGTGGACGACGAGAAGATGAAAAACAATATCGGTCTGAAATTTGCGTTTCGCTCCACGGACATCAGCGAGATCAAGAACACCCTTGAATTTTTCGGGGTGGATAAGGACGACGAGAACAACCAAAAGCGGTTGCGTGATTTGGAGAACGGGCAATGCCTGTTTCAAGACCTCTACGGTCGGGTGGGCGTGATCCAGATACATCCTGTCTTTGCCGACCTGTTCCACGCCTTTGATACCAGACCGCCAATCCAGACAGAAGAAACGAGGTGAAGCCTATGCGTAAACATAAAATCCTGCGCTATACAGGTATCGTCCTCTTAGTCATTGTGGGTATCCTCGCTTTTTTATCTATCACAGGTACGGTGGCTTATGCTGCCGGATTGGTGGACGACACGGTGAACGCTGCCAACCAGTATTCTAAGTATCCGCTGGAAAACTACCAGCTTGACTTCTACGTGGACAGCTCATGGGATTGGCTGCCTTGGAACTGGCTGGACGGTATCGGCAAGAGTATCCAGTACGGCTTGTACGCTATCACCAACTTTGTCTGGACGGTGAGTATGTATATCTCCAATGCCACAGGGTACGTGGTGCAGGAAGCCTATAAGCTGGACTTTATCTCCGATACCGCAAACGCAATCGGAACAAACATCCAGACCCTTGCAGGGGTAAATGCAGGCGGCTTCGCTGCACAGGGGTTCTACGTGGGTTTCCTGCTTATCCTTGTGCTGCTGGTGGGTATCTATGTGGCATACACAGGTCTTATCAAAAGGGAAACCACAAAGGCTGTCCATGCGGTCGTGAACTTTCTTGTTGTATTCGTCCTGTCAGCGTCCTTTATCGCCTACGCTCCCAATTACATTACAAAAATCAATGACTTTTCCTCGGACATCAGCAGTGCGGCACTGTCACTGGGTACGAAAATCACCCTCCCCAACTCCGACAGTCAAGGGAAAGACAGTGTGGACTTGATACGGGATAGCTTGTTTTCCATACAGGTGCAGCAGCCGTGGCTGTTATTGCAGTACGGCAACTCCGATATGGAGGACTTGGGTGCAGACCGTGTGGAGAGCCTGCTCTCTGCCAGTCCGGACACCGACACCAGAGAGGATACGGTGATTGCGGAAATCGAGGACAAGGACAATCCGAACATGAGCGTCACAAAGACCATGAGCCGCTTGGGAACGGTGGTCTTTCTATTCCTGTTCAATATCGGTATTTCCGTCTTTGTATTCCTGCTTACGGGCATGATGATTTTCTCACAAGTGCTGTTCATTATCTACGCCATGTTCCTGCCCGTGAGCTTTATTTTATCCATGATACCCTCTTACGAGGGCATGGCAAAGAAAGCCATCACAAAGCTGTTCAACACCATCATGATGAGGGCAGGCATTACCCTCATTATCACCGCCGCTTTTAGCGTGAGTACCATGTTCTACTCTATCTCGGCAGGCTATCCGTTCTTTATGATTGCCTTTTTGCAGATCGTCACCTTTGCAGGTATCTATTTCAAACTGGGTGATTTGATGGGAATGTTCAGCTTGCAGTCCGGCGACGCACAGCAGGTCGGCAGGCGTATCCTCCGGCGACCTTATATGCTATTAAACAGAGGGGCAAGACGCATGGAGCGTCGTGTCGGCAGGACGTTAGCCGCTGGCATGGCTGGCGGTGCGGTGGGTGCTGCGGTGGCTTCTGGCAGCCGTCAACCCGATACAAGGAAATCAGCAGACAGGCAGAACCACGCCACAGGCAGCCGCCCCAACCACGATACCGGACAATCCGGCAGTACCGCTACCTTTGGCAAGCGTGCTGGCTCTAAGATGGGTGCGGTGCTGGATACAAAGCAGAGAGTCAAGGACAAGGTACAGTCCGTCAAAGAACAGGTCAAGGATATGCCAATACAGGCTGGCTACGCCGTCCATTCCGTGAAAGAACGGGCAAAGGAAAACGTGTCCGACTTCAAGCGTGGCATGGTGGAAGAAAAAACCACCCGGCAACAAGGACGGGCGGCAAAACAGGACAGCCACAGGCAGACCATAGCAGAAAAACGCATGGCAATGGAAAGAGCAAAGCCGACCGGATCAGCGGCGAAAGGTACTGCCCCTGTCCATGAGCGACCAGCCACAATGCCTGTATCCAGTGCAACAACACCACAGGCTACCGCTGCGAAAGGTGCAGCTCCTAAGACAGAGCCGACCAGTAAGGAACGTCCGGCGGCAGTATCCAGAGAAAGCTATGAGAAGCCAACAACCACGAAAGGCAGAGAGTCAGCGGTAAAACCACAGGAACAGCGCACGCAAGTGATACGGGAGTCTGGGGCACGTTCCCAGACAGTCAAAGAGCCTGCAAAGCCACAGGCGGTAAAAGAGCCAGCTTTTGCCGGAACTAAGACCATTCGGCAAACCAGTTCACAGAAAACGAGCCGTAACATCCAGCGCAACACCGTGAAGAAATCCTCCACCCACACAACGAAGAAAGGACGGAAAAAATGAAGCTGCGGCATTTAGCACTGCTTGGTGGGATTTTCACGGTGATTATCAGCCTGCTGTTGTTTCTGTTTATTGTCACAGCAGACGACGAGGAAAGCGGCGGTGGTTCTGGTTTTGACTATTCGGGCATGAACCTGTCAGCAGAGGTCTTGAAACACCAGCCGACCGTGGAAAAGTATGCGAAGCAATACGGCATTTCAGACTATGTGAATTACCTGCTTGCTATCATGCAGGTGGAGTCCGGCGGCACAGCGGTGGACGTTATGCAGTCCAGCGAGTCTTTAGGTCTGCCGCCCAACTCTTTAGGAACAGAGCAGTCCATTGAACAGGGCTGTAAGTATTTTGCTTCTCTGCTTGCTTCAGCAAAAGCAAAAGGCTGTGATATAAACACCGTCGTCCAGAGCTACAACTATGGCGGCGGTTTTGTTGATTATGTGGCAAGCCACGGAAAAAAGTATACCTTTGAGCTGGCGGTCAGCTTCGCAAGGGAGAAATCCGGCGGCGTCAAAGTGACCTATAAGAATGAAATCTCCATCAAGGAAAATGGCGGCTGGCGGTACAAGTACGGAAATATGTTTTACGTCCGTCTGGTGGCGCAATATCTGGCAGTACCTAATTTCAGCAACGCTACGGTACAGGCAATCTTCAATGAAGCTCTCAAATATCAAGGCTGGACGTACGTGTTTGGGGGAGATAACCCGAACACCAGCTTTGATTGCAGCGGTCTGGTGCAGTGGTGCTATGGAAAGGCTGGTATCAGCCTGCCGAGGGTGGCACAAGACCAGTACGACGTAACACAGCATATCCCACTGTCACAGGCGAAAGCTGGTGATTTGGTATTCTTCCATAGTACCTACAATGCTGGTACATATGTCACCCACGTCGGCATATATGCAGGAAATAACCGTATGTATCACGCCGGAAACCCGATTGGCTATGCAGACCTAAACACTTCGTACTGGCAGCAACACATCATTGGTGCCGGACGTGTGAAATCCAACTAAGACAGAAAGGAAATGGTAACTATGAGATTTAAGAAAAAAGAGAAAGAAACAAAACCTAACAAGACGAAAAAAGTGCGTGTTCTAAAAGCAGGCACGCACAAGAAATCCGTGATTGCCCTGTGGCTGGTGCTGATTGCCAGTGTCAGCTTCGGGGTTTATAAGAATTTCACTGCCATTGATATGCACACCGTCCATGAAAAGGAGGTCATAGAGCAGCGTATCGTGGATACCAACAAGATTGAAAACTTTGTCAAGGACTTTGCCAAAGCCTACTATTCATGGGGGAATAACAAAGAAGCCATTGAAGCAAGGACAAAAGCCATCAGTCAGTATCTAACAAAGAGCTTGCAGGACTTGAACGTGGACACGGTGAGAAGCGATATTCCCACCAGTTCTATGGTGAATGAGGTGAAAATCTGGAACTTGGAGCAGGCTGGCACAGACGAGTATACCGTCCTCTATTCGGTCGATCAGACCATCATAGAGGGCGACCAGACCAGCCGTAATGCTGCTTCTTACACGGTGGTGGTTCATGTAGATGGCGACGGGAACATGGTAATCACAAAGAACCCGACTATCAGCCGGATACCAGCAAAATCCGGCTACGAGCCAAAGGCAGCGGAAAGTGACGGAACGGTGGACGCTACCACCACAGAGGAAGTGACCGAGTTCTTGGAAACATTCTTCAAGCTGTATCCGGCGGCTACGGATAAGGAGCTTTCCTACTATGTGGCTGGCAATGCGCTGAAACCTGTAAACACTGATTATCTGTACTCCGAGCTAATCAATTCGCTGTTTACAATGGATGGGGATAAGGTCAAGGTGTCGGTATCGGTGAAGTATCTCGACCAGAGGACAAAGGCGGCACAGATTTCACAGTTTGACTTGATACTGGTAAAAATGGACGGTAACTGGAAGATTGTAAAGTAACAAAATTGTTGGGTGGTGAAATTCATTGCCGCCATTATCAAAAAAACATATTGACAATCATCTATGTGTTGCATATAATAATCATATAGATGATTGTCTATGGGAGGTGATAAAATGGATTTAGACGCAAAAAAAACTGCTATGGGAGGTGATAAAATGGATTTAGACGCAAAAAAAACTGCTATTATTTTTAAGGCTTTTTGTGATGAAAACCGTATAAAAATTTTGCAGTTACTTAAAACAGGTGAAAAGTGTGCTTGTATGTTATTAGAAGAAATCAACGTAACACAACCTACACTATCGCACCATATGAAAATTCTCTGCGACTCTGGTGTTGTTAAAGGGCGTAAAGAAGGGAAATGGACACATTATTCTATCTCTCCAGAGGGTGCAGCTTACGCAATGAACTGTTTACAAGCTCTTACCAAAATAGAAATTCAAGATAACGAATTGTCGTGTTGTGGAAAGTAAAATTAACACTTCTCAACACGACATAATAAAACAGCAATATATAGATAGATTTAAATATGACTATATATCAGAAAGGGATTTTGATTATGCAAACACTAGAATTAGGATGGGATTTTTTTCAGAATGAAATCCTTGGAATGGGTTGGTTAAATAGACTTATAGGAGTTCTGCTAAATACGATTGGTTTAGATACTACGAGTCGTATAGGCGGCAGCGTACAATTCTTCTTGTATGATACCATTAAAATTATGGTATTACTTGGAGTCTTGATTTTAATAATCTCTTATATTCAGAGTTATTTTCCACCAGAACGAACTAAGAAAATTCTTGGGAAATTTCATGGGATATGGGCGAATATACTTGCTGCTTTGCTTGGAACGGTAACGCCCTTTTGCTCGTGTTCGTCCATTCCACTGTTTATTGGATTTACAAGTGCTGGTTTACCACTTGGAGTAACCTTTTCTTTTTTGATTTCATCACCAATGGTTGACTTAGGCTCTCTTGTTTTATTAATGAGTATATTCGGATGGAAAGTTGCCATTGTTTATGTGATATTAGGTCTTGTAATTGCAGTTGTCGGTGGTACATTGATTGAAAAAATGCACCTTGAAGATCAAGTTGAAGAATTTATTCGTAAAGGTAGTTCAGTTGATGTACCGCAAGAAGAATTACAATTTAAAGACAGAATGGGGTATGCTTGGGAACAAGTAGTTTCGACTGCAAGAAAGGTTGCACCTTATGTATTAGTAGGCGTTGGTATCGGTGCTTTCATTCATAACTGGATACCAGAACACTTGATTGTGAAAGCGTTAGGAACAGGAAATCCCTTTGGAGTTATTATTGCTACTATTGCAGGTGTTCCTCTGTATGCTGACATATTTGGCACAATTCCTATTGCCGAAGCATTACTAGCAAAAGGAGCAATGCTTGGTGTGGTTTTATCTTTTATGATGGGTGTTACAACACTTTCTTTGCCATCAATGGTTATGTTAAAAAAAGCGGTAAAACCAAAATTATTAGGTATATTTGTAGCAATTTGTACGCTTGGAATTATTATTGTAGGGTACTTTTTCAATGTTTTTCAATACCTACTTATATAATAATATAAAAATTTAAAGGAGGATTTTATTATGTCATTGTTTAATCGTGGAAAAAAGAAAGAGGAAGAAACAAGAACG
>NZ_JAQCZB010000009.1:151078-167760 GCF_027682785.1 Coprococcus sp. AF51-11b1
ATCGTGGAAAAAAGAAAGAGGAAGAAACAAGAACGCCAGCTTGCGCTTGTAATGGTAGTTGTTGTACAAGTGAAGCAAAGGAAATCACTGACTCTTGCTGTGGTGCAGCAAACGACGGTATCTGTTGTATTAAGGTACTTGGCTCTGGATGTAAGAGTTGCCATGCTCTGCTAGAAAGTGCAAAAGAAGCTATAAAGACAATGGGAGTTTCTGTGGAAGTGGAATACGTGACCGATATGCAGAGAATAATGGAATATGGTGTTATGAGTATGCCAGCTTTAGTAGTTAATGAAAATGTTGTTTCTATGGGAAAAGTATTAAAACCTGTTGAAGTTGAAAACTTATTGCATAGATTAGGCTTCTAAGGAGGAATGTTGCTGTGTCTAAAGAAAAGAGTATCAATGTTTTTCAGAAATATTTATCTGTATGGGTAATTATATGCATGATTACAGGGGTACTTATTAGTAAATATATTCCGAGCATTCCTGCCGTTTTGAATAAGTTTGAATATGCAAAAGTTTCTATACCAATGGCATTGTTAATATGGCTAATGATTTATCCAATGATGATGAAAGTTGACTTTAAAAGCATTAGAAATGTTAGCAAAAATCCTAAAGGTCTATTTATCACTTGGATTACGAATTGGTTAATCAAGCCTTTTACGATGTATGGTATTGCCAGTTTGTTCTTTTTTGTGGTTTTTAAATCTTTAATCACGCCAGAACTTGCAACAGAATACCTTGCAGGAGCGGTCTTGCTGGGGGCAGCACCTTGTACAGCTATGGTATTTGTATGGAGTTCACTTACGAAAGGAAATCCTGCATATACCGTAGTACAGGTAGCGACAAATGATTTAATTATTCTTGTGGCTTTTGTACCAATAGTAAAATTTTTGCTTGGTGTATCCAATGTTTCAGTACCTTGGGATACGCTCATATTATCGGTAGTATTATTTGTAGTTATACCGCTAATAGCCGGAATGGCTACCCGATATTATGTAATAAAGAATAAAGATAGAAATTACTTTGAAAATATTTTTATACACAAATTTGATAATGTAACCAGTATAGGGCTTTTGCTAACACTTGTGATGATATTTTCATTTCAAGGTAAAGTGTTTTTAGAAAATCCATTGCACATAGTTTTAATTGCGGTGCCATTAATTTTACAAACATTTTTAATTTTTGCAATCGCATATATAGCGTGTCATATATTTAAACTGCCCTATAATATCGCTGCCCCTGCTGGTATGATAGGTGCGTCAAACTTTTTTGAGCTTTCCGTTGCAGTGGCGATTGCTCTATTCGGAACGACTTCACCTGCTGCATTGGCAACAACAGTGGGCGTTTTAACAGAAGTTCCTGTCATGTTGCTCTTAGTGAAAATTGCAAATAACACGAAAGGCTGGTTTTTAAATGAATAAAAGAAAAGTTGCATTTATCTGTGTTCATAATTCATGCCGAAGTCAAATAGCAGAAGCCTTAGCTAAACATCTTGCTTCGGATGTTTTTGAAAGCTATTCTGCTGGTACTGAAATAAAGGCACAGATCAATCAAAATGCTGTTCAGCTTATGAAACAGATTTATGGTATTGATATGGAGAAAGACCAATACTCAAAATTGATTGAGGATATTCCCACACCAGATATTGCAATATCTATGGGGTGTGATGTCGGTTGCCCTTATATTGGCAAAGCATTTGATGATAATTGGGGATTGATTGACCCGACTGGACAGGACGATGAAATATTCAAAAGTGTCATTAATCAGATTGAAAAAAATGTATTACAGCTTAAAGAAACTCTAATAAAAGTATGATAAAAACAAAATGGATACTATGCCCTATTTGTAAGGGCAAAACACGAAGTCAGGTTAGGACAGATACAGTTTTAATCAACTACCCTTTATATTGCCCCAAATGCAAACAAATAAGTTTAATTTCAGTAAAGAATTTTGCTATAACTGTAATTAAAGAGCCAGATGCTTAGACACAGAGCCAATAATTTGAGAGTTTCTATTCTCTAATTATTGGCTTGTTTTTATTACTTACCCCATACTCCATATGATCTGTGCGAAACAAAAATGGAGGAACTAATCTTCCCCCATTTCCTTTGATTCGATGATACCAGAAGCGACACTTTCCATGATAACCATATCTTTGTCGTCGAAAG
The DNA here is from genome assembly GCF_027682785.1 of Coprococcus sp. AF51-11b1. Taxonomy (NCBI): domain Bacteria; kingdom Bacillati; phylum Bacillota; class Clostridia; order Lachnospirales; family Lachnospiraceae; genus Coprococcus; species Coprococcus sp. AF51-11b1. The sequence goes on from NZ_JAQCZB010000009.1 coordinate 153,249, forward strand.
TATCAAGCTGCTGCTCCAACTGTCTGCGGCGAGTGCTTTTCACTTTGTCGCTGGACGGCAGGAAAATTTCATCAACGGACACATTGAGTAAAGTTACAAGGTCGTAAAACACCTGTAAACTTGGGTGCTGCCCTTTATTCTCAATGTTCGTCAGATAGCGTGGGTCAATCTCAATTTTTGCTCCCACCTGTTCACGGGTCAGACCTTGTTTCATCCTTGCCGCTTTAATGGCAAGTCCAAAGGCTCTGAAATCGTATTTATCTTCTGTTTTACGCATAGTTAATCACCTCACTACATTTTACTGTTCCTAAAGAATTTGCGACAGGTACAGTAAAACGTATTGTAAGGTTTATTAGTTCCTATTGTATAGGAAAACAACAAATTTATATGCTGCTTGGCGGTAATAAAAAAAACCGTTGTCAGCAGTAACGCTTTTATACGCCCATTTCGATAAAACGACGGTTTATACAGCCGCCGTTTTATTTTTTCCTAACGGTGGACAGACTACTGGATGGTTTTGTTTTAGCGGCTTTAGGAGGCAGCCGCATGGAACGCCTGCATATTCGACAACATTCGATCATTGGTAGAGCGTTAAAAAAATCCATTTAATTTCTGCGGTATTCTATACTCCTGTATATGGTTTTTCACGTCATACAGCAGGAACAATTCAGATAGCACAAGATCAGTACGTCAGTATTGCCCTTGTGCTTTTTTGCTGCACAAAACTTTTTCAAAAAGTTTTTGCGGTTAGGTATCAAATCCCACCTCTTGCGGCGAGTGTTAGTGCGAAAAGAGGTAGAAGCCTTTTCGCTTTAGCAACTTTAGCTGGAAAGGAGGTGAGATTATGAAGCCATCTTCTTTCGAGAACGCTATCAGACTTCAATTTGATTGTCTGGCTCGCAAGGTTGTAGGTACAACCGTAAAGGACTACAACCGTGAGCTTGGCAGACGTGCAAAGCGTGAAACTCCATTCTGTGAGCTGCCGGAAATGGAATTAAACCATATCGGCACTTGCGACGAATACTCGGTTGAATTTACAGCCTTTGACGTATTCGGCAATGAAATCCGTATCTATGATGAACAGCTATGTGAAGCAATCAAAGAATTAAATGAAAGACGACGTAACATTCTGCTTATGTCCTACTTTCTTGAGATGACCGACGCTGAAATTGCAGAGGTCATGGAAATGGAACGATTTTCCGTTTGTAGAAACAGGCTGCACACATTAAAGCTAATCAGAGATATGTATGAGGAGGGATAAAACATGATGAAGTCTACAAAGAAGTGCCCGCTATTTTCCACGATCAGCTCGGCTGCTGACGGTGACGAGGTAGCAATCGGAAAGATTTTAAACCACTATGACGCTTACATATCAAAAGCCAGTTTGCGCCCGTTTTATGACGAACACGGAAATATGTATATCGTGGTCGATATGGAACTGAAAGGCAGAATAAGAGCTGCGCTGATTGAAGCAATTTTGGGATTTGAAGTCAAAGTGAAATAAGTGTAACAGAGAGTGTCTACCACCTCATTTCCACTCTTTACCGTTCTTTGAAAACTGAATAAAGTAATCAGATACGTTTGATATGCGGCGAGCCTGCGGACTGGAACGCCACGACCACTGAAAGGAGGGATACCGGCGAGCGACCACGCCAGTGATCCGCAAGCAACTGTTGGAAAGGTTGCTGCCATGACCCGTATATCAGAATAATGATACACCCGTATGACACGGTTCACCCATCAGAATGGGAATGGTGAAAGTCCAGTGGAGCTTCCGAAGCCGTCTGATTACTTATTATATACAGATAGACAAAATCTTTCATAATGTACAAGCATTTTTGCATACTTTGTAAATATAGTGTAGTGAGGTGGTTTTATGGCGAATGACGCAAAAGTAGTTTGCAAGAATGTTTTTAAGAATAGTGATACGGCGGCTTTGCAAAAAATGTTTACTCTGAAATGGATAGAGCTGATAAATCAATTTGAAAAAAGTAAGGGGCAGCCTACTCCTGCAAGATGATAGACAAACTATCCTGCCAAGTGTTATAATAACATTAGCAGTGATAGTTTGTTTTGTCTTCTCTGAAAAGGAGAACAAAACATGATGAATAAGTCAAGGGTTGCTATATATTGCCGCTTATCAGAAGAAGATAGAAACAAACAATCAGAAACAGACGACAGTAACAGTATTCAAAATCAAAAGTCTATGCTGCTTCAATATTCTTTAGAACAAGGTTGGGAAGTCTATAACATATACAGTGATGATGATTACACTGGTTCTGATCGACGACGACCAGAGTTTAACAAGTTATTGAATGACGCAAAAGACCGCAAATTTGATATTATCTTATGTAAGACTCAATCCAGATTTACCAGAGAGCTTGAATTGGTGGAAAAATATATTCACGGTCTATTTCCTATCTGGGGTATCCGTTTCATCAGTATTGTAGATAATGCTGATACCGCCAACAAAGGGAATAAGAAATCAAGACAGATTAACGGTCTGGTGAATGAATGGTACTTAGAGGATATGTCGGAGAATATCAAGAGTGTGCTGACAGACCGAAGAAAAAACGGTCACCATATTGGAGCGTTCGCACTCTACGGTTACAAAAAAGACCCTGACGTAAAAGGGCATTTGATTATTGATGAAGAAGCTGCACAGGTCGTCAGAGAAGTTTTTACACTGTTTTCAAAAGGCTATGGCAAAACAGCCATTGCCCGTATGCTGAATGACCGAGGTATCCCCAATCCAACGGAATACAAGCGGCTTCATGGTTTACGCTGGCGAACACCCAAAGGCAAGAACAGTACCCTCTGGAAATATTATGCTATTTCCGATATGCTGGTAAATGAAATTTATATTGGCAATATGGTACAGGGAAAATATGGGAGCGTATCTTACAAGACGAAACAAAATAAGCCACGCCCTAAAAGTGAGTGGTATATTGTCGAGGGTACGCACGAACCGATTATTGACCGTGAATTGTGGGATAAGGTGCAAGCGTTGATAGCTCAAAAGGCAAAACCATTTACAGTAGGTACAATCGGGTTATTCGCTAAAAAAGCTCGCTGCATGAACTGCGGTTATGTAATGCGTTCTAACAAACAGGCTGATGGGCGACGTTATTTAGGATGTTCCAGCCGCCATGTTTCTAAGGACGCTTGTATAGGTTCTTTTATCTCTGTACCTAAATTGGAACAGGCGGTGATTGCTGAAATCAACAAGCTGTCTGCCGCATATCTGGATAAGGATGAACTGGAACAAAACGTAACCTTTAACAGTGATGTAAAAGGCAAACAAAACGCTCTGAAAGAGGAAATTGCTGCATATCAAAGCAAGATTGCAGAATACACCAAAGGTATCCGAGAATTGTATTTAGACAAAGTTAAGGGTATCTTGTCAAAGCAAGATTATTTGGATTTATCCAAAGACTTCTCTACTCAAAAAGAAAGGCTTGAAAAACTGGTTATTGATACGCAAAAACAGCTTGACGTTATTGAAAGAAAAATACAGGCTGGTGATAACAAACGCCAGTTAATCGAGCAATACACCAATCTTGAACACTTAGACAGGGAAATCGTTGAAACATTGATTGACTATATATTAGTTGGAAAGAAAGACCCTGTAACTAAGGAAGTACCTATCGAAATACACTGGAATTTCTAAGTTCTTGATAATCTGGTGTCCAGTATGCCAGACTATCAAGGACATCTCTTAAATACTCATTGTTGTTCTTACACAGTTGCACCATCTGCGGCCATATCTTCATGTAAATCTGTAATTGGGTCACCCTTGGACTGAAAATAAGTTGCTGTCCACGGTGTTCCACTGGCTGCCTGCGGCCAAAGTGCAAGTGTGTGGTCCACATAATATTTATCAAAACCAGAAGCCTTAATTTCCTCCGGAGATAAATCCTTGGTAAGCTGGTAAACAATGGCACATATCATTTCCATGTGGGCAAGTTCCTCTGTGCCAATATCGGTTAAAATTCCTGTCACTTCTTTGTACGGCATGGTGTACCTCTGTGATAAATAACGCATGGACGCAGCTAATTCTCCATCCGGTCCACCGAACTGACTGATGATTACCTGGGCCATCTTCGGATTGGTCTGGGTAATTTTTACGGGATATTGTAAACGTTTTTCATAATTCCACATAAACTAACACCCTCCTTCCTGCCACGGCCATGGCTCATTGATCCAGTTCCATCTGTCTGAGCAGGAAGGAACAGCGGTATCTACTGTGAGTGGTCCATAATATTTTGCATATTCTTTCAACAACTGGTTCCTTTTTTTATTATATTCATAAAAAAAGTCCAGCGCTTCCTGATCACGGGGATGAGTGTCCAGATAAAGCTTCACATCATCTACCGCAAAGCTCGCATGACCAATCTGCATCAGGAGATCTTTTCTGCAAGGTTTGGAATTTGGCATTTCATTCATGCGTTACATCCTCCTTTCCCCTTAAACGGAAGATCAAGCTCTTCGAATATGGTTCCTCTGTGGAATCCTTTTCCGGCTTCGTATATGTGTCTCCAGCTCTGCCATGGCACATAAGCCATTGCGATCGGCATTCCATCTAACGCATCGTCCCGGTCGCTACATCCAGATCGTTCTCGGTAAACAGGTACTGCCATCGATGGATTTCTTCCATCATTGTTCGCCATACATGAATTACTATTACAGCTATTGTTATTATTGCCACACCCACAATTTGCACGTCTCATATATGGATTATTATTTCTGCAATTTTGCATTGTTTTGGCTCCCCTTTCTTATATCTGCAATATTATTGTATGGTAATTTTTTAAAAAGGGTTCTGACTTTTGCATCCGGCATAATCTGATGCCCGTTTCCGTTTCAAACAGGTCGTAACATCAATAATGCCGCCAGACCATTTCTGATCTGACGGCATCTTTCTTTAGTATTTTATGATGTAACCGGATTGCTCCATTGCTATGCAATTCCCGCAATCCTCGAACACCTCATACTCCCATAAAACGGCGTGTTCACATCATTTTATGAATTTTTACCAAGTGTAACCTTGATATCTTTCTCTGTATATTCACCATTCTTATCCGGGATCTGTACGGTAAGCGTTACCTCTTCTCCGGCTTTATAATACTGAAGTTGTTCCTGAAGAGAGCTCATACCACTGATGGAACTTCCCTCAAAACCAGTAATGATCGATCCTTTTGTAAGACCGGCTTTCTCAGCTCCGCCACCACTCATAACTTCTTTGACATAAACACCGGTCGGCATATTGTACATCTGTGCACCTTCTTCAGATACATCGTATCCCTTGATTCCAAGATATCCTCTTTCTTCATCTGAAACCTTGCTTCTTGTCTCTTTATTCATCAGATTCTGGATAACATCACTTGCATCAGAAATCGGAATCGCAAATCCCATACCCTCTACTGCCGAGCTGTTGATCTTTGCAGAGTTGATACCGATTACCTCACCATTTGCATTCAGAAGAGCTCCACCACTGTTACCAGGGTTGATTGCTGCATCTGTCTGGATGTATTCTCCGTCAAATCCATCAATTGTTCGTCCGGTTGCACTGACGATACCAGTTGTAACAGACTGCCCATAGCCAAGCGCATTACCGATTGCAATAGCAGGTTCTCCAACCTTCAGAGAATCTGAATCTCCAAGTGTTGCAACCTTAATCGCATTCATTGTATCGTCTGAAATTTTATCAAGCGGAACGGCTACGACTGCAAGATCCCTTGCGGAGTCTGTTCCTTTAATCTGCGCTTCCACGCTGTTACCATCATTAAATGTAACAGTAAGTGTATCGCTTCCTTCTACAACATGGTTATTGGTAACAACCAGGAGTTCTGAATCATTCTGGCTGATGATGATACCGGATCCGGCGCTTTCACTCTCCTGCTGGCTGATTCCTCCGAAGAAATTCTGTACTTCCTGTACGCTCATATTGGTAATAGAAACAATTGACGGAAGTGTATTTTCAACGATATCTGATACATCAGATGTCACTGTACTGGTAGATGTTGTAAGCTTTGCGTTCGATACAGTCTTTGTTGTGCCTACGGTACTCTTTGTATTCTTTCCAAGCAGCTTACCAGTCAGATAACTGGTTCCCTGCATCGTCACACCGCCGACTGCCCCAAATAATACGGCTGCTCCTACAACAAGTGCTACTTTTTTCATGTAACCTTTTTTCGGCTTTGAAGTCTTCGGATCCTTCTGTGGTCCTGCTCCGAATCCCTGCTGATTGCCTGCTCCTCTATTTTCATCTGAATCTGGTCTGTAATAATTGTACTGATTGTCCATCATTCAAGACTCCTTTCTTTTCCTTTTCTATAGTTAAGAGTTTAGCCCATAATTGTGATGAAAGTGTGATAAAATATGAAAAAAAAGATGAACGGCACATTTTTATGTCGTCCATCTCGTTTATTCAACAGGAAATTCCGCTGGAACTTCTTGCATCACTTTATTCAACCGTTACAGATTTCGCCAGATTACGCGGCTTATCTACATCCAGTCCCTTTGCAACGGATACATAATATCCCATCAGCTGCAGCGGAATCACTGCAAGCGATGCCTCAAAATGCTCATCTGTCTTCGGAATGTAAACCACAAAATCAGCAGTATCCTCAATGCTGTAATTGCCATAAGTTGTAAGTCCCATCAGATATGCACCACGGCTCTTGCACTCTACCATGTTGCTGATCGTCTTTTCATATAATTCCGGCTGTGTCAGCACACCGATCACAAGCGTTCCATCCTCTATCAGAGAAATGGTTCCGTGCTTGAGTTCTCCCGCTGCATATGCCTCTGAATGAACGTAACTGATCTCTTTCATCTTCAGGCTGCCTTCCATACAGATTGCATAATCAATTCCACGTCCGACAAAAAATGCGTCCTTTGCGTTTGCCTGCTTTGCTGCAAACCACTGGATTCTTTCTTTATCTTCAATAATCTTTTCAATCTTCTCCGGGATTGCCTGTAATTCGGCAATATAATTTTCATACTGCTCTTCAGTGATTGTATTTTTTACTTTGGCAAACTGAATTGCAAGGATGTAAGAAGCCATCAGCTGTGTACTGTACGCTTTCGTTGTTGCCACAGAGATCTCCGGTCCTGCAAGAGTATAGAATACCTTATCCGCTTCTCTTGCAATAGAAGATCCGACTACATTGACAATTCCAAGTGTACGGATTCCCTGTGCTTTTGTCTCACGGAGCGCTGCAAGACTGTCTGCGGTCTCTCCTGACTGGCTGATAATGATCACCAGACCATTTGGATCCAGAATTGGCTTACGGTAACGGAATTCAGAAGCCAGCTCCACACGAACAGGAATCTTCACCAGATCCTCGATCACATACTGTGCCACCATACCTACATGGTAAGCAGAACCACATGCTACAATGTAAATCTGGCTTGTTCTCCGGATATCCTCTTCCGCTAATCCGATATCTGTCAGATCAATCTTTCCGTCTTTTAATACAGAATTCAGAGTATCCTTAACCGCTCTTGGCTGCTCATGGATCTCTTTCATCATAAAATGCTCAAAACCAGCTTTTTCAGCTGCCTCTGCATCCCAGTCAACAGTTTTCATTTTTTTCTGGATCTCTTCTCCGTCCAGATTGTAGAAGGTAATTTCCTCTTTGCTGACCTTTGCCATCTCCAGGTTGCCAATATAGTATACATTTCTTGTATATTTCAAAATAGCCGGCACATCTGATGCAATAAAACTTTCTCCATCTCCTACGCCAAGAATCATCGGACTGTCTTTTCTTGCCACATAAATTTCTTCCGGATAATCCTTGAACATCACAGCAAGCGCATAAGATCCACGAATACGGACCAGAGAATGGTTGATCGCATCTACCGGTGTTCCTTCATACTTTTTATAATAATAATCGATCAGCTTAACAGCAACCTCTGTATCCGTCTCAGAGTAGAATGTATATCCTTTGCGGAGCAGCTTGTTCTTTAACTCCTGATAGTTTTCAATAATACCGTTGTGTACAGCAACTACATTGCCATCGTCACTCATATGCGGATGCGCATTGTTCTCTGACGGTTCCCCGTGTGTTGCCCATCTGGTGTGACCGATTCCACAGGTTCCCGGAACGGCTGCACCACCATTTGTCTTCTCAAACAGTACTTTCAAACGGCCTTTCGCCTTGATAACTTCTGTCTCTTCTGTTCCATTACGAACAGCAAGTCCTGCTGAATCATATCCACGATACTCCAGCTTCGACAGTCCATCCAGTAAGATCGGAGCCGCCTGCTGCGATCCAACATATCCTACGATTCCACACATTTATCTATATCCTCCAGTCTTTTTTGCGAAAATAAATTTTACTCTTTTCGTTACATTGTAGCAAATATGGGACTTTTTGTAAAGAATAAGCGGGAATAACAATCGTCATCCCCGCCTTTCTCTTTAATCCAAATCAATAAAATCCATTTCGAAAGTATCACCTTTTTTACGCTTTTCTTTCTTGATATTATAATCATCGAACGAATCAAAGTCGTCATCATCAAACTCATCAACGCTACGAGTATCATCACTTATTCCTTCGTCATCATAATCATCGTCGAAGTCATCATCATAATAATCATCATCGTCGAAATCATCATCGAAGTCGTCATAATCATCTTCGAAATCATCATCCTGTCTCTTTTTGAACTGTGATTTCTTTTCTGCCTTAACAGGCTGGATCGGTTTTACCGGATTACGTTGCGGCTCATCGTCCAATTCATATTCATCATACAGATCATCCAACTCTCTGTTGCGGTTATGTAACTTCACAACGGAAACAAGAAGGAAGATTACCAGAAGAATAACGATAACTGCTGCCGCTGCTACAAACCAGATCAGATGATCGGAAATCTTTTCTAAAATTGCGTCAAACTTGCTTGCACTCTTCTTATCCGGTGTAGTCGCAGACTTCGGAGTCTCCATTCTCTGATAAGTATGCTCTACAGAGTCATATAAATAGAGGGATTCTTCACCGTCATTATTTACTGCATATAATACATAGAAACCATCGCGGTCCGGTTCATCCCAGATTTCAAAAGTCTTGCCGTTGATCTCCAAATTTCCTTTTGAATACTTTGATGGCATAGACACTTTACTGCCTGCATCAAAAATTACGATAGAATAAGTATCTGAAATCACAACCTGTTCTGCCGGTGAGAAGCTGCTGTCAGATGAATCATACATCCAGAAATCGCCTTTTCCATCACCGTCTACCAGGTAAGCCATCTGAAGTCCTGTCTTTTCCTGCACAGCACCTTTATACGTCGAATCATTATAAGTAAGCTCTCCTGCTGTAAATCCAGCTGGAATCATGCTGTCTGAGAAATCACCGGATAAGGTATACTCCTGACCATCAATCGTGACACTTGCTCCATTCGCAACATCTTTAATCTTGCTTGGATCTCCTGCTCCGATCGTAACATCCGCATATCCTTCTTCACATGCCACACTTGATCCAGCGCTGTCTGTAACCGTCGCATCTCCCTGTTCAAGTCTTGTACTTCCTTCCTGGAGAGCCTGGAATTTCATTGTAAACTCAATCCGGTCACTGCTTCCGTCACCTGAACCTCTAAATGTCAGATTACCATCCGTGTCTGCATTCACTCCGTCTCCCTCTTCAAATCGCATATAAGAAGGATCGTAAGTCATATGAATCGTCGCGTCTCCGATTACATCTCCGCTGACAACTGCTGTACCTGTGATCGTAAATTCATCCCCGACACTTGTCTCAAGATCAGAAAAGAATATCACACCATTTGCAGCTAGCGCCATCACAGAAAAACCTGGTACGATCAGACATACAGACAAAAGAATTGTCGCTATTTTTTTCGTAAACTTCATCTTCATGTACTTTCCTCTTTCTAACCATATTAATTGTAAGTATAAATACTCTTAGACTCTATCTTACACTTTTTATGGGGAAATGTCTACTTGTTTGTAGAATTTCTCATTGTATCAATTTACGGACAACTCCGTTCTGCTTTTTTTATCTGAAGAAAAACCCCGGCATAAACCGGAGTTCTTCTCTAATTTACATTTTCTGTTGTCCCGCCTGCATTGCTTTCTGCGCCTCCACCGGGATCCGGAGTTGGTGTTGAATCCGGTGCCGGATCTGGTGTTGGTGTCGGATTTGGCGCTGGATCCGGTTCCGGCGTTGGAACTGGAGTCGGTTCCGGCGTTGGAGCTGGAGTCGGTTCCGGCGTTGGAGTTGGTTCTACATAAGTATTATCATCATATCCTCCATTCCATGAATTGTCCCAGGAATTTCCTCCGTCATACCAGTAATCATTCGATCCGTCATTATAATTATACTGATAATTATCCTGCGTATACCCCTGCCATGCATCCGGCGTTTCAATACCACTTGTATCTACACCTGCATCTGGCTGATTCATTGGCTGGTCCTGATTATCGGTATTTTCCTCCTGCTGGTTTTCAGCCTCTTCAGCTCTTTTCTTTTTCAAAATGTTAATATCTACATCGTTAATCAGCATATCGTAGAATGTAGATTTCTTTTTCAGTTCCTTATCTAATTTTTCTCTTCCGCATTGTTCTGTAAGAGTCTCCACACCTGAAAATAAATTCACACCAAGACCAAGTTTCTCTCCTGTAATCTCTGCTCCCAATGCTGCAAGTGTCGTTGGAAACATATCCATTGTAGAAAATTCTCGATTATGTGTTTTTTCAAAAGAAGTATCAAGATTTTCTGGTAAATTTATAAATGCATTATATACACTTCTCTCATAATCGTCACTCACATCATTACAAAAATCAGAATCCATTGTTAAATGATCCCCGCTTATTATAATTGTTGTATTCTCATAAAATGGCTGCTCCTGAATCCACTTAACAAATGCATCAACCTGTCTACTTGAACATGCCATTACATTTGCATATTGATTATCTCCAAATTCATTTTGACACTGCTCACATACATATCCATCTTCAAAATGAGTATCTACTGTCAACATTGTAAAATTAAATGGCTCGTCCTTTGTTCCTATTTCGCTTAACTTTTCTTTTGCATTTTCAAATAACTTTTGATCTTCATACCCCCACCATACCCAATAACCTTCTGGGATTTTTCCTTCTTCTACAGCCGTAGTATAATCAAATATTTCTGTTTTACCATGACTCTCAAAGTATGTTCTCCTTCCTCCAAAAGTAGCATCTGATCCAATCATAAAATATTGATTATATCCTTCTTCTGATAAAATATCTTCTAAATTTTTTGCTCTTGAAGAAAAGGATGTCTGCTCCGCTAATGTATCATTAATATCCTCATTCACATTTCTAATATCTTCTGTATTTTTTATTGGAATTCCAGATGTCTGAGCAAAAATTCCTCCCATCGTCCATGTGCATCCATACGCAGGATATCCTCCTCCCAACTTATCGCTTTGAGAAAAATTAGTATTTTCTTCTGCAAGAGTCGTCAATTCCGGAATACAGTTGAAATCCATTCCACCGCCATCTTCTTTTGACGCATAAGTGGATTCCATTGACTCCAGATAAATATAAATCAGATTTCTTTTTTGTTCCGGAAATGTAATCTTCGTTGTACGTGGATCCACATAATTCTGTTCAATAAAATGCGATTCTTTCTTCTGACTTACCAGATATTCTTTTACATCCAATTCATCATATACTTCATAAGCCGCCCTTCCTGCACTTCCACAGGCAATCACAGCTACAAGAAATAACGCAATCATACATTTTCCATGCTTATTCCTTAATCCTATAATCAGGAAAATAGATAAAAATAATACTAATACTGCCAATGGTACGCATGCATTGATCCCATCCAGTACTACATCTGAGTTTGTCCCATCAAGCGGTACTTTCAGATGAAAAATAATTTCATCGATAGACAACAGCCCCCACGTGTCTAATACCCAGTTCCCCAGATTATAAAGAATAAATCCAAGAACCGATATTATGATCATTAGAATACAATAGAATCCATATCCGATACTCTTTATCTTTGGTTTTTTCATTTTCCTTTCATTTCCTTTACTTAGTATTTACAAACATACATAATATAGTAAAGCATAAATATAAAAAAATTGCAATATTCACAAGCAATACAAATTCTAAAAAATGTTTCATTCTGTCATTGCTTAATAACTTACACTTAGTTTTTAAAGCCAAAAATTTTTCTAACCAAAGTAATCTTTGATAAAACAAATGCACCCCCTAAATCTAAAAGCACTTTACCGGCAATAATCAAAATCAACTGAATATTTGCTGACATTCCATTCACAACATATTTTTCTGTTATCTGCCACCACGGAAGAAGATCAAGTTCTACAATATGCACACACAATATCAACAAACTATATCTTCCAAGATATGCCAAACTTCCACCAATATATTTCGTCCTACACTCAATAATTTTGGAGATTAAAATAACAATCACACATGCACATATACAGCCAAAAATATCTATTATCCCTCGTCCAATATCACAATGCACTAACCAGAACGATTGGAAATTTTTTATAAATGAAATCCAAGTAAGTAGTGCAAAAAGAACTGAAAAGATTTTCACTTCCTTTGGCAACTCACTAATTTTAGTCTTTGCGCCCCTCCAGAGATATCCCATATAAATGAACATTGTAGCACATGCTCCTGCCTGTATGCTAAAAGGAAACCAAAATATTCTTCTTGAAAAATATCCTACTGCAAACAAACCCACTATAAATAACAATCTAATATATTTATCAAACTTGAACGATATTCTCAAGAAAATACTTCCCCAGAAAGTTGCCCACAAAAACCATATTGCACCAATTCCCGGTATCCAGAATGGCTCTGTATATGTATCACCTGCTCCATATAAAGCTGCATAACACCAGTTTTGAAATTCATCAAAAGCATTATTCCACCATACGCCCTTTAACGTTCCAATAATGATTATGACTATGCTGGTTATTATATATGGAACAAGCAATGTTCTTGCCTTATTTTTTATAAAACCATTCAAATCGCGCTTCTTATTCGTAAAATATCCTGTAATAAAGAAAAAAATAGGAACATGAAATGTAAACACAATTCGATTAATACTGGCATTTCCTAAATGGCCTAATATAATACAGATCATTGCTATCCCTTTAGCTATATCTATATATTGCAGTCTGGTACTTTTTGTTTTCATAACATTTATCCCCCACTCAATTTCCACATTTTCTCTGTCTTTTTCCGATATCCTTCACATCAAAATTCGCAAACGGAAGCATCAAAAACACATCATAATACGCTTCAAACATATGATGCTCCATTACTGAATGAATGCAGACAATTGCCATAGCCATTAACATATATGGAAGATTTAAGTTTTTGATTATTATAATTGAAATAATCAGCATAACCAGTATAAATACCACCCGTCCTAACCTCATCAAAATATTCACATAAGAACTATCAATAAAGAAATAGTCTGCTACCACTTCTGTTGATCCTCCATTTCCACGCATTGGAATGTCCTGTTCCCATATCTGAACATCATACCTGTCAAAAACTTCTTTTCCTAAAGAAAGTCTCGTTGAAAAAAGAGTATTTAATTTTGCCATCCATTCTATATCTGGTCGATAAAATCTTGATACTAAGATCATAAATCCAGCTAAACCATATGGTGCCACCAGACATAAAATTTTTAGTAATAGTGATGCTATATATCCCTTTCCTTTCTTTGCAGCTAATTTGTTTCTAATTTTCAAATAAACAACACATATAATCAAAATCATCATTACAATTTCACTATTCCGTACATCACAATATTTTGCAAACAGAACCACACTGATTATCATCATTCCAATTTCTATCCATGTGCATCTTGCCTGTCGGAGTACAATCCATGCTGTTATCATAAAAACAATGCCCGCCGCAAAATCTGTAGGATAAATAAACCCAAATGACATCCGCACCTGATCTCCCCTATGGTAAACCAAATTCGTGATAACTCCTGTATATCCTGCAATCATCGTACAGATTGTCATCGGAATTTCTACAATCAAATATACCTTTAAAATTTCTCTATAATCAATATCATTTGCACCAGCAATCAATAATCCCGTTTCAAGCAATGCATCAACTCCAGAATATCTCCTTGCAATTACAAATGATCCAATAATCAGAAATACAAATAATATTTTCTTTATATCCACTGGTCTCATCACCATATACCGGAACAATACTACCAGTCCAATCCCTATCTGAACACAGAAATAAAAAAAGGTGGCCACGGAATATGTGCCATCGTTGTCCAACTGTAAATCAAAACCAGCCATACGGCAAAAATTCCAAGAAAAAATATTTCTGATAAATTACATTTGAATTCATAAGATGAATTTATCCATTTTCCCTCTACCTTATTGTTAATTTACTTTATCCAATTCATTTTATTTCCTCTCTTTACAGACAGTTTAAGGGGCTGTGAAAAAAGAATAGTCCCGAAAAAAAAGAAAGACCAAGAGTTTATATTGA